>JAGBEM010000008.1 GCA_017936985.1 Oscillospiraceae bacterium | reverse complement strand
GGAAAGCGAAAAGATCAACCTGATCAAGTCCTTCGGCACCTTTATTAAGAACCGTCCCGCTGTTGGCTGCACCATCGCTGCCATGGGTATGTTCCTGGGTATGCAGTCCGCTACCACCGCTACCACCATCATGTTCGCTACCCACTTCGGTCAGGCTTCCCTGTCCGGCATCGTGCAGATGGTTGGTTTCCTGCCCATGTTCATCTTCATGCCCTTTGCCACCAAGCTGGTTAAGAAGTACGGCAAGAAGGAAGTTGCTTCTATCGGCTCCATCGCAGGTTTAATCGGTGGCGCCATCCTGTGCGTATTCCCCCTGTGCCCCAAGAACATCCAGCTGATCGTTTACATGGTCGGCCTGATCTTCTTCGGTCTGGGTATGGGTTTCTACAACTGCGTATCCTGGGCTATGATGGGCGATGCTATCGATTATCAGGAATGGAAGTTCGGCAAGAGAGAGGAAAGCGTTGTATACGCACTGCATTCCTTCTTCCGTAAGCTGGCTCAGGGTGTTGGCCCCGCAGCCGTTATCGCCCTTATGGGCACTCCCCTGATCGGCTATGTTTCCTCTCTGGGCACCATCGGTCAGTCCGCTGATACCGCCAAGAATATGTGCTGGCTGGTTGCAGCTCTGTATATGCTCAGTGCTGTTTGCCAGTTTGTCGGTGTTGCTCTTATTTACAACATTGACAAGAAGACTCTGGCAACCATGCAGAACGAACTGGCAGCCCGTCACTCTACTGAAAACTAATCCTTCCCAATTAACGACCCCGGAACTGGAAACAGTTCCGGGATTTCTTTTATATGCCGTTGCCACGAAGCTCGATGATCTGATCCCGAAGCACTGCCGCGTACTCGTATTCCATCATTCTGGCCGCTTCCTTCATCTGCTTTTCCAGACGGACGATCTCTTTTTCTTTTTCCGCCTTGGTCATCTTGATGCCGCTTCTGCCCTTGCGTTCTGCTGTGGGAGAGGAAATCTCGATCAGATCCCGGACAGATTTGATAATTGTTTTGGGAACGATGCCGTTCGCTTTATTGTAATCATCCTGGATCTGGCGGCGTCGGGCGGTTTCGTCCATAGCCGCACCCATAGATGGCGTTACATGATCCGCATACATGATGACCTTACCGTCTGCATTTCTTGCGGCACGACCGATGGTCTGGATCAGACTGGTTTCACTGCGCAGGAAACCTTCCTTATCCGCATCCAAAATCGCTACCAAGCTGACCTCCGGCAGGTCAAGACCTTCCCGCAACAAGTTGATACCCACAAGAACATCAAATTTCGCCATTCGCAGGTCGCGAATGATCTCCATGCGCTCCATGGCGCCAATGTCCGAGTGCATATACCGCACCTTGATACCAGCCTTCTGCAGATATACCGTCAGATCCTCCGCCATTTTTTTAGTCAGCGTAGTCACAAGGACTCGTTCATTCCGGGCACTGCGTGCATTGATCTCGCCGATCAAATCATCGATCTGACCTTCGATAGAACGAATTTCCACCTCTGGGTCCAAAAGTCCCGTGGGGCGGATCACCTGCTCCACAGTCTGACCGGAACGGGTGCGCTCATATTCCGCAGGTGTGGCCGAAACATAAATGACCTGATTGATCTTGCTGTCAAACTCCTCAAAGTTCAGCGGACGGTTATCATAAGCGGAAGGCAGCCGGAAACCGTAATTGACCAGAGCGTCCTTACGGCTGCGGTCGCCTGCGTACATAGCTCTTGTCTGAGGCAGTGTCACATGGCTTTCGTCGATGAACATGAGGAAATCTTCCGGGAAATAGTCCAATAGCGTCGTAGGCGGCGTGCCGGGCTTTCTGCCTTGGATCACCCGGGAATAGTTCTCAATACCATTACAAAAACCGATTTCCGTCAGCATTTCCAGATCGTACGCGGTTCGCTGGGCGATCCGCTGTGCTTCGATCAGCTTGTCATGAGCCCGGAACCAAGCGACCTGTTCATCGCATTCCTTTTGGATCTCCAACATAGCACGCTGGAGTTTTTCTTTGGATGCCACATAATGGCTGGCAGGATAAATGGCTACATGGTCGATATACCGCTCTGCAATGCCGGTAACCGCATTGATCTCCGAAATTCTATCTATTTCATCACCAAAAAACTCTACCCGGATAGCCCGTCCGGACCAGTATGCAGGATAGATTTCCAGCGTATCGCCCCGGAGTCGGAATTTATTACGGGAAAAGTCCAGATCATTTCGCTCGTAACGGATCTCCGTCAGCTTTTTCAGCACCGCATCCAAAGGATACTCATTTCCCACCCGAAGAGAAATGACCATGCTCTTATAGTCTATGGGGTCGCCCAACCCATACAGGCAGCTGACCGAGGATACCACGATCACATCCCGGCGCTCAAATAACGCAGCTGTAGCACTGTGGCGCAGCCGGTCGATCTCTTCGTTGACAGATGCATCTTTTTCGATATAGGTATCCGTGTGGGCAATATAGGCCTCGGGCTGGTAATAGTCATAGTAGGAAATAAAATACTCCACTGCATTATCCGGAAAGAATTCCCGGAACTCTGAGCAAAGCTGCGCAGCTAAGGTCTTGTTATGCGCCAGCACCAATGTCGGACGATTCAGCTGCGCAATGACTGATGCCATTGTAAAAGTCTTGCCAGAGCCTGTAACGCCGAGCAGTGTCTGCTCCCGCAGCCCCCAATTGACGCCGTTAACCAGGTCTTTGATCGCCTGCGGTTGGTCACCGGTTGCCTGGAACGGAGCTTTCAAGTGAAACTGTTTCAAAGGAATCCTCCTTCCTGATTTGTATTAAATGAGCAGTCTGGCATCTCTGGGATCATAATATTGAGACTGAACCAGAGAGACGAACTCTCCATCAGCCACCACGATATGATCCACCAGTTGGATCTCCACCGCACCTAGCGCCATTGCAAGGCGATAGGTGGTACGTACATCCTCTTCTGAGGGAACTGCGAAACCGCTGGGATGGTTATGGGCAAGCACTACAGAAGTCGCGTTATCCGCCAGTGCCATCTCCACAATTCTCCGGATGGGAACTGCAGCAGAGTTCACGCTCCCCTCCCCCACTTCCTTGCAGGAGATCATTTTACACTTAGCATCCAGACACAGCAGGTATACCATTTCATTGCGTCTGCCGCTGAGACATGCCGCCAAGTGGGTTCCATAATCTTCGACAGTGTTCATAAACTTCGGACGCTCCGTTTGGTTCACCCGATAATACCGGCTGGCTGCCAAAAGCAATGACAGAAAGGTTGCAGAGCCTACTCCCATGCCTGGTACCTTTTTCAGCTCAGACACCGGCGCTTCCAGAACTCCGGACAGAGAACCAAAGCGATCCAACAGTGCATGTGCGATGGGATTGGTGTCCTGTCGGGGTATGCAATAGAACAACAGAAGCTCCAGCACTTGAACCTGTGTAAAATTTTCCAGTCCTTCCTGCAGGAACCGTTCTCTCAGTCGTTGGCGGTGGCCGTCATGAATCGACATAATTTTCTCCTCTTCTGTGGATTTCCCTTGCTATTTTCTTCATTTTTCGTTAGAATAGTTTACGGACGAATTTCGTCGAAAACCATCGTCGAAAGTTTTTCCCAAATCTGCACATGATATACCACAAGGAGGAACATCATGGAAGAAATGAAAGATATTAACGGGATGCTGGATCTGATGATCCAACCCGCTTTTTCCGTTACCAATGGCATCATTTCCCACGTTAACGCGGCTGCACGCAGTCAGTTGATCGGCGAAGGCAGCTCCATTCACGATTACCTGGTCACCGGCCATCAGGAGTATGATGACTTCACTGAAGGCTGCCTGTGCCTGATGCTGCGCGTTGGCAATGGGGCTTGTGAAGCCTCCGTCACTTCAATGGGAGATACCAATATTTTTGTTCTGGAGCAGGATGCGGATCAGGCCGAGTTACAGGCCATGGCACTGGCCGCCCGGGAACTGCGCCAGCCTCTGTCCAATGTGATGACTGTTGCAGACAGGCTTTTTCCCATCGTCGGCACAGAGGCTGATTCCGCCCTGCAAGATCAGGTAGCGCGGATCAACCGGGGGCTTTATCAGATGCTCCGCATTATCGGCAATATGTCTGATGCATACCGTTACAGCAAGAACACCCAATCCAGCCAACAGACCAGAGACATTTGCGCGTTGACAGAAGAGCTGTTTCACAATCATCGGGAACTGATCCAACACGCAGGCATTGATCTGAACTTCACTGCTCCCCGTGAAGCAATTTATTGCCTGACGGACGAAGAAAAGCTGGAACGGGCTATCAGCAACATTTTGTCCAATGCAATCAAATTCTCCCGCCCGGGAGACCGCATTGATGCCAAGCTGACACACAGCGGCAAGCTGCTGTATCTGATCGTTCAGGACAGCGGAAGCGGCATTGCCCCCGGGATGCGCAACAATGTCTACTCCCGGTACCTGCGTGAGCCAGGCATTGAGGACAGCCGGTATGGCATCGGTCTTGGTATGGTGCTGATTCGCGCAGCAGCCGCTGCACATGGCGGTACTGTTTTGATCGAGCACCCAAAGGATCTTGGCACGCGGATCACCATGACGCTCCAAATTCGCAACAATGCAGAAGTCGCTGTTCGCAGTCCCATGCATCATATCGATTACGCAGGTGAACGGGATCACCGGCTCATAGAGCTTTCTGATACCTTACCTGCCAGCGTATACAAAAAAGAAAACATCAACTGAAGCGCCTGACCTGCGGTAAGCAGGTCAGGTTTTTTATTCCAAATACCGCTTCAGATAGGCACCGGTATAGCTGCCCGCTGTGGCAGCCACCTGCTCCGGCGTTCCTGCTGCCACCACTTGACCGCCGCCGTCACCGCCCTCAGGCCCAAGATCGATCACAAAGTCAGCGGTTTTGATCACATCCAAATTATGCTCAATCACCAGAACCGTATTTCCGGCATCCACCAGCGCCTGTAGCACATCAATGAGTTTATGCACATCTGCGGCGTGTAGGCCTGTTGTAGGCTCGTCAAGGACATAAATCGTCCGTCCGGTAGAAACTCTTGCCAGCTCTGTTGCCAGCTTTACGCGCTGCGCCTCGCCGCCGGAAAGGGTCGTGCTGGACTGGCCCAGCTTTACATAGCCAAGACCGACTTCCACCAATGTCTGTGCTTTTCTGCGGATCTTGGGCAGATTTTCAAAGAAGTCCACCGCCTCTTCCGCAGTCATATCCAGCACTTGAGAAATATTCTTTCCCTTGTACAGCACTTCCAGCGTTTCCCGGTTATATCGGGCACCACGGCATACCTCACAAGGCACATACACATCCGCCAGGAAATGCATCTCGATCTTCACAAGACCGTCACCACTGCAGGCTTCACACCGGCCGCCCTTTACATTGAAACTGAATCTGCCGGGGCCGTAGCCGCGCATTTTCGCATCGTTGGTGGATGCAAACAGATCCCGGATATCATTAAACAATCCCGTATAGGTAGCAGGATTGCTGCGGGGCGTTCTGCCGATGGGGCTTTGATCAATATCAATAACCTTATCCAGATACTCTATACCCTCCACGCATTTGCAAACACCGGGACGGGTACGGGCGTGATTCAGGCGGCCCAATAGAGTCTTGTTCAAGACTTCCCCCACCAGGCTGGATTTTCCGGAACCGGAAACGCCGGTGACGCAGGTCAGCGTACCCAGAGGCACAGATACATCAATATCCTTCAAATTGTTTTCCGCTGCACCACGCACAGTCAGGAACTGTCCATTTCCTGCACGCCGTGCAGAAGGCACAGGAATCTTCTTCACGCCTGAAAGGTACTGTCCAGTGATGGATCTGGGCGTGCGGATCACTTCTTCCAGTGTGCCTGCTGCTACGATCTCACCGCCGTGACTGCCAGCGCCGGGACCCACATCCACGATATAGTCTGCGGCACGCATGGTATCCTCATCGTGTTCTACCACGATCAAGGTATTGCCAAGGTCACGCAAATGCTTCAGCGTTGCCAAAAGCTTATCGTTATCTCTCTGGTGCAGGCCAATGGACGGTTCATCCAAAATATACAGCACGCCCATCAAGGAAGATCCGATCTGCGTTGCCAAACGGATCCGCTGGCTTTCACCACCGGACAATGTGCCTGCGGCACGGCTGAGGGTCAGATAAGAAAGGCCCACATCCGTCAGGAACTTCAAGCGTGACTGGATCTCCCGTACGATCTGCTCTGCCACAACGGCCATATTCCCTTCCAGCTGGAGGTTCTCCATAAATTCCAGACCTTTTTCTACACTTAGGTCGCAAAAATCCATGATACCGATACCACCAACTGTCACAGCCCGTGCAATGTCCGACAGTCGCTTACCGCCACAGTGGGGACAAGGAGCGGTTGCCATGCACTCTTCCAACTCTTTCCGGGCAGCATCGGACTGCGTTTCCCGGTAACGGCGGCTGATGTTGTTCATGATGCCCTCAAAAGGCTGTTCCAGCACGCCCATACCGTTACCGCGGTTGTAGGTCATGCGGAGCTTTTCCCCTTTTGTGCCGTACAGGATCACATCCTTGGCTTCCTCAGAAAGCTCTGCAAACGGCACAGTCAAAGAGAATCTGTACTTTTGTGCCAGTGCCTCAAAGTACATCCGGAAAACGGAGTCCGTCCGGGCACTTTGCCATCCGGAAACCTGAATTGCGCCATCCAGAATGGATTTTGACTTATCCGGGATCACCAGTTCCGGATCCGCTACTAACTGGAAACCCAAGCCAGTACAGTGGGGGCAGGCACCAGCCGGATTGTTAAAGGAGAACATTCTCGGCTCCAGCTCTGTCAGGCTGATGCCGCAATCCTCGCAGGCGTAATTCTGAGAAAAGCTCAGCACTTCATTGGTGCCGGGCAGTTCGATCATCACCAGCCCGCCGGAATGGGAACAGGCAGTCTCAATGGAGTCAGTCAAACGGCGGCGCAGACCTTCTTTCAACACAAGACGGTCGACCACCAGCTCGATGTCGTGCTTTTTATTCTTTTCACACTGGATCTGTTCTGTCAGGTCATAGTGTATGCCGTCCACACGAACACGGGCAAAGCCCTGCTTCCGGGCATCTTCAAAAACCTTATGATGTTCGCCTTTTTTACCACGGATCACAGGCGAGAGCACGATAAACTTTGTCCCCTGCCCCAACGCTTCTACCCGATCCACGATCTGATCAATGGTCTGCCTGGAAATCTCCTTGCCGCATTTGGGGCAATGCGGAATGCCCACCCTTGCCCACAGCAAGCGCAGATAATCATAAATTTCTGTCACCGTGCCAACAGTGGAACGGGGATTCTTGGAGGTGGTTTTCTGGTCAATTGATATCGCCGGAGACAAACCGTCAATGGAATCCACATCCGGCTTGTCCATCTGCCCCAAAAACTGCCGGGCATAGGAGCTAAGGCTCTCCACATAGCGGCGCTGACCTTCGGCGTAAATGGTATCGAACGCCAGACTGGATTTTCCGGAGCCGGAAAGGCCAGTAAAAACGATCAGCTTGTCTCTGGGAATGGTCAAATCTACATTTTTCAGATTGTTTTCTCTTGCACCCTGGATGATGATCTTGTCGTTCATAGCATCCCCCTGCGTTGTAAAGAATTGTTATCCTGTATTATACCACATTATTCGCATAGTTACAAGTATTATTTCAAACAAAATTTCGCAATCATTTCCCATTTCTGTAGTTTTTCTGGTTGCATTTTTCAATGGTTTCGTGTATAATGCATTTGTTCCGTCGTTGGAACTAGATCCGGGTGTGGCCCAGTTGGTAGGGCGCCTGGTTTGGGAGCTGGAACACCAAAACGGTTCGACTTCCCGAAATGTTGCATACTCCCCTTTATCTTTGCAAATACCTCTGATTACTTCCGTTGAAAGTTCGTCAAAAATGTGGTAGAATTTCCTTGACCACATATTTGACCACAACGAGCATTTTTCTTTAATTCAATATCCGGGTGTGGCCCAGTTGGTAGGGCGCCTGGTTTGGGACCAGGATGCCGCGAGTTCGAGTCTCGCCACTCGGACCATAAAAGCCGAAAGAGCATTTGCTCTCTCGGCTTTTATCTTTTGAATGCGAGACTCGAAAGATCAAATCGCAATAT
>JAGBEM010000136.1 GCA_017936985.1 Oscillospiraceae bacterium | reverse complement strand
GCGTTGCATTTCTCTTTCGATTATGCTACTATTGTCGCAGACAGCGCAATATAGCGATATGAGTTTTGTTTGCCACATACTTACATTCTCTGCTATGTTGCGCTGTTTTTCTATACCCTTTTTAACCCTTGATTCGCATTGATAATCGCGTTTTACTGGCGGCGGTTATTATCTATGAAGATAAACGAGATCATTTTTACAAAAAATATATCAAGGAAGTTCCCAATCCTGACACATTTGAGGAAGAAACAATCAGCGATTCTTCCAATAAAGAAATATATTTATATGTTTTCTATATCCTTAATGATATTGAGCGGATCAAGCTATGCCTTAATGTAGGTGCCAACCCCAACATTCTTTACCGGGAATTAAACTATATAGTAAAAGATCGTGGAATATATACTGCAGATCCCAGTTACAACTCACATGATGGGTATAGCACTGTGTTTTTTGATGCAGTATACAAGCGGAATTATGATTTGGTTGAAATTATGTTAAAATCCGGAGCATCATTCTATCCAGAAAAAGTGTGCCCGATTAAGACTAATTGGGCTTCGGCCTGTGCAAATCCTGCACGTTGTGCAGCTATGGCACGTATTATGCAGGAAAATGATTTAAAGATGCTTCAATTAATTGCAGAGTATATTCCAGATGTGGTGAATATTGAATTTTCTGAGCGAACAGAACGCGAAGCCTATGACTGTCTGTCAAAAATTGATTTTGAGTTCGGAGCATTATACGCAGGAGGTATTCAAACCCCTTTGAGTTATTGTATTGAGTATGATACAGGGGACTATTATAAAAGAACAACCAGTTCTTCGCTATTCAAAGGATGTGCCTTCAAACCGATCGATAGTGTACTAAATAAGGGCGAGCATAGATATCTGGAAACCGCTAAATGGCTTGTAGCAAATGGGGCAGATGTTACGGCAACATTTGATACAGTTGATTTCCATTCTGATGGAACGATAACTGCAGAGTACATGAGTTTGCTCGCTTGTGCAATGTCAAGATCTAACTATGACATGACGGCACTTTTGGTTGGTACAGGCAATATCCCACCACATCGTTTGAGTGAAGCAACATACTATTCTAAGGATAAGAATATCACTGCTCTCGCAATCGCATGCGGAGCTGAAGATCGTAGTCAAAAAACATCAAGAGGGGGATGCTATATTGCAACTGCAGTATATGGTTCATATGATTGTCCGGAAGTTTGGACGTTACGAAGATTCCGTGATGATTACCTACAGAAGTACATTTGGGGAAGGCTGTTTATTCGTGTTTACTATGCAGTAAGTCCCACTATTGTACGCTTGTTTGGTAGTTTTAGAGCATTTAACAGAATTAATCGTGAAATTCTTGATAGATTAACAGCGGCGCTCAAGCTCAGCGGGTACAGCGACAAACCATATGATGATAATTAAAAATGCGCAAGCCAAAAGGGAGGAATAATATCATGTCCAAATTTGTGATTGAATGTCCCAATGTCATTGACGGAAAGCCTTGTGGGAGATATGTTCAGGCAAGTAGCCTTTGGGGATTTGTTGGGAAAAGCAAAGAATTGACGTGTGCTTGTGGGCATACTTTCAATGTAAGAGCAAATCTAATGTCCAGCCGCACCTGCCCCCATTGCGGCAACAACGTGGTCTTTGACCAGAGCAAGGGGGACAAAGCCAAATGCCCCGTCTGCGGGGAGCCTATCAACACCATGGCAGAGTAGGATAAGACCGTGGAGTTCTCCTGCGGCCAGTGCGGCGTGCGGCTGCGGACGGCCAGGGGAGCAAGCTCCTACATATGCCCCGTCTGCGACCATGTTAACGATGTGGCGGAACGCTTGAAAACCGAGGAAATCCGGAAAGACGGCCTGGCCTCCATCATCAAATACGAGGGCGACAACGAGACTCTGGTCTGGAAGCACCCCATTGAGGACTTCAATCTAGGCTCCCAGCTGATCGTCCACGAGAGCCAGGAGGCCATCTTCTTCCGGGACGGCCAGGCCCTGGATCTGTTCGGCCCCGGACGCTACACCCTGGAAACCCAGCAGCTGCCTATCCTGGAAAAGCTCTATCAGCTGCCCACGGACACCGAGGGCACCTTCCACAGTGAGGTCTACTTCGTCAACCTGACCACCCAAATGGGCATCAAGTGGGGCACCGACTCCAAGGTGCGTCTGTTCGACCCCATGACGGGGATGCACATCGAGCTGGGGGCCAGCGGGGAATTCAACATCCGGGTCACCAATTCCCGGAAGCTGATCCTCAAGCTGGTAGGCACCACCGGGGAGCTAAAACAGGATCAGCTTCTGGGCGGCAGCGGCAAGGGCCTGTTCCGCTCCATGGTCATGACCCAGGTGAAGAGCTACCTGGCCGCCGTCATCCGGGAGAACGGCATCAACGTGCTGGAGATCGACGAGCGGCTCATGGAGCTGAGCGAGGCTCTGCGGGCAAGGATTAATCCAAGGCTGGCGGAATACGGTCTGGAAATGCCGGACTTCTTTGTCAGTCGGGTGGTCACCCCCGACGACGATCCCAACTTCCGCCGGATGAAGGAGCAGTTCACCGAGCAGTACCTGAATGTGCGCCAGGAGCAGATCCGCAAGAATGTGGCTGTGGCAGAGGCGGAGCGCAAGGCTGTGGAGGCCCAGACCGCCGCCCGGATGAAGGTCATCGGCGCTCAGGGCGATGCGGAGGTCCTGAAAATCCAAAAGCAGGCGGAGGCCGAGGCCTACCGGATGCAGGCGGCCGCCGAGGCGGAGGAAATGCGCATGAAGGGCTACACCTACCAGCAGGAGACTGCCCGTCAGGTGGGCCTGGAAGCCATGCAGAACGGCATCACCGGAAACGGCAGCGGGGTAGGCGGCCTGGGGGACATTGCCGGTCTGGGGGTGACCCTGGGGGCCATGGGCAGCGTGGTGAACATGACCAAGGACGCCCTGAACCCCGTCATGGACACCGCCGGTCAGATGGGCCAGGCCATTGGAGGCGCGATTTCCGGCGGCTGGGACTGCATCTGTGGGGAGAAGAACATTCAGAGTAAGTTCTGCCCGGAGTGCGGGCATACTCCGACCCTGTCAGCAGCGACGCCCTGGCGGACATCGAGGGGGATTTAAGCGCCGCCGTGGACGAGCTGCAGGCCGCAGTCGTCGACGCTGACAGCGCCTCCGTCAAGCAGCTGTGCCGCAAGGCCTCCGGAATCCTCGCGGAACGCAACCGGCTGTGTAAGCTGAAAAAGGCGTAACCAGGTATTCTTAAACCCAAAGCACCCTGTGGCAGTTTTGCGGGGCGTATGAAAGTCAAGACCACCGGCGAAACCGGTGGTCTTGATTTCTCATTGCTCATATTGTGGCATTTTGAGGAATGCCAGTATAGTGCATCCAGGGCTGGAAAGTCACAGTCGTCATGGAGCTGGATTGGGTGGGCTTCCACATAGACTTTCAGCTTTTCAAGATAGGCTTTCATGTACATCACCACTTTCAAAAGATTTGTGTGGCTGAATCGGGATGGGGATCTGCAAATGATTGTCGTCAGAGGAAAGAAGTACTTTTTCAAGGAAAACATCATTGAATACCTGATTAGACCTGAGGTAACCCTTAGACCCAAAATCGGAAACTACAAAGAGGTGATCAGCGAGTTCAAGGAAAAGCAATGCCGAGTGCGGGAGAATGAAATCCGTCGGCAAAGGCGAGCAGCCAAGCGGGAACAAAATCAGGAATGATGATTCCTGATTTTGTTATGATTCCAAGGAATATATATTCCCGAACTATTATGAGCAATAAATAGAGAAAAGTCCTGCAAAACGGTTTGTTTGCAGGACTTTTGGCGGAGGGTGTGAGATTCGAACTCACGGTGGATTGCTCCATCACCAGTTTTCAAGACTGGCTCCTTAAACCGCTCGGACAACCCTCCGTACTGGTAAAAATATACCATTGATAAAGGAAAATGTCAAGTGGTTCCATCCGTTGGACGCTTTCACCTCTTGACAAACCCTGCCAGATATGCTAGAATACTTTAGCAATCAGCGATCAAGTAAATATTCTTTTGATTCGGAGTGATACCCAAGAGGCCGAAGGGGCTCCCCTGCTAAGGGAGTAGGCCGTCAAAAGCGGCGCGAGGGTTCAAATCCCTCTCACTCCGCCAT
>JAGBEM010000135.1 GCA_017936985.1 Oscillospiraceae bacterium | reverse complement strand
GGTACGCCTGACCCTGACGAAGGATCACAGCATTGCGGAAATCTCTGTCATTAATAAGGGTGAGGAAATCCCCCCAGAACACCGGGAGCGGATCTTTGAACGCTTCTACCGCATGGATACCGCCCGGAACAGCGAAGACAAGCACTATGGTCTTGGACTTGCCATTGCTAAAACCATTGTGAATGCCCATCACGGTCATATCGAAGTGCTCTGCTATAACGGCCTTGTGGAATTCCGGGCAAGCATCCCCGCTGCGAAAGAAAAGTAAACAATCTGTGACTTCAATCAAATTTCAATCTTCCTCCTGTACAATGATGCCATCATCGTACAGGAGGTTTCTTTATGGCAGCGCAAACCGTATTCAAGCGATACGAATTGAAATATCTGCTGACTCCCAGGCAAAAAGAAAAAGTGCTTGAGGCGATGCGGCCTTATATGACGCTGGATAAATACGGCAGAACCACCATCCGAAACCTTTATTACGATACCGACACCTATCTTTTGGTCCGCCGTTCCATTGAAAAGCCGGCCTATAAAGAGAAGCTTCGGGTACGCAGCTACAGCAGGACAGATAACGACAGCGCTGCATTTGTGGAACTGAAGAAAAAATACAAATCGGTCGTCTACAAAAGGAGGATCTCTTTGCCCTATGCGGAAGCAACCGCATGGCTGTCAAGGGAAAAGCATCCGGACAAGCATACACAGATCGCAAACGAGATCGATTATTTCCTTGAATACTACGGCTCTTTGCATCCTACGGTCTTTCTTTCCTATGAGCGGGAGGCATTCTACTGCAATGACGGCTCGGATTTTCGTGTGACCTTCGACGACAATATCCTTTGCAGGCAGAAAGATCTCTCTCTTGCATCCGATATTTACGGCACTCCTATCCTTCCGGAAAGCAGGGTGCTGATGGAGATCAAATGCTCTGGCGGGATTCCCTTGTGGATGACTCACGCGCTGTCAGAAGAGAAGATCTATAAAACATCCTTTTCCAAATACGGAACAGCCTATGAAATGCTGATCTTCCCCAAGTTATACAGTGCGGATCGTGAACTCATTGGAAGTTCCGGCAGTCCGGAGGGACAATAATATGGATATTAAGTATGTCTTTAAGCGTTTGATGGATATGAATTACAGGTCTTTCTTTAACAAATTGGATTCCCTTCAAAAATTGACAGGAAAGTCAAAAGCCTTTTTGCTTGGTGACATGATGGTCTGTGCAATCAAGTACGGAGCAGGATATATGGATTATGATCTGTTTGAAATGTATAATCTTACGCCATCTGAAAGAGATACCTATCTTACCCGCGGCCGGAATAATGCCCTGGTTAAGAAGTATAACGACCCAAAGTATGTGTCCTGTTTCGATGACAAAACATTATTTATGAGAATATTTTCTGAATATCTTCACCGGGAATGGATTTCCACAACTGAACCTCAGGAGCGGATCCTTTCATTTATTTCAGGCCGGGACGCATTCATTGCAAAGCCGGCAGAAGGCAGCTGCGGCATGGGCGTGGAAAGAATAAACACAAAAGATTATCCCGACGCTCTGCATATCTACCGGAAACTTCTCGCATATGGCAAGCCCTATCTTTTGGAAGACGTCATTGAGCAGCATCCGCTGTTAAACGCAATATATCCGGAATCGGTCAACACTGTAAGAGCGGTTACAATTAACAATGGCGGGATCGTGCGAATCGCTTGTACATACTTCCGAATCGGAAATGCAAATGGCTGCGTAGATAACTTTAACAACGGGGGCATGGTAGTGCCTGTTGATGAAAAAACCGGAACCGTGCGCTGCAATGCAGTCGACAAGAACAAAAAGTCGTACGATATCCATCCAACGAGCGGCGCAAAGATCGCTGGGTTTGTATTTCCGGATTGGGAAAAAGCGATGCAAATTGTTTGCTGCGCGGCCAAAGAGGTTCCGCAAGTCGGTTATATAGGCTGGGATGTCGCTTTTACACCAAACGGCCCCTGCCTGGTAGAAGGGAACAATTTCCCGGGACACGATATATATCAGCTGCCTGCGCAAACTGGCGATAAGCGGGGGATCTACGAACGGTTTCTGGTTTGACGGCGCGCAATAATACTGAAATACAGGGGTTTTTGACTATGATAAATGAATTGTTTGAAGGTTTATTTGATTCTGATTTAGTAGCGGTCATTTCCGTGACTGATTTCCTGCTTTGTCTGGGTTGCTCTTTAGCGCTGGGACTTGTGATGGCCTTTGCCTATATGTACCGCACCCGTTACACGAAAAGCTTTGTGATCACCCTGGCCCTGCTGCCTGCGGTGGTCTGCGTGGTGATCATGCTGGTCAACGGCAATGTGGGAACCGGTGTGGCAGTGGCAGGCGCGTTCAGCCTGGTTCGCTTCCGCTCTGTTCCCGGCACAGCAAAGGAGATCTGCACCCTGTTTTTGGCAATGGGCGCGGGCCTGATCGCCGGTATGGGATACTTAGGCTTTGCAGTACTGTTCACCCTGGTAATGTGTGCAGTATTTGTTCTTTATAACTGCCTGGACTTTGGCGCGAAAAAGAATGCAGCCGTTTTCAAAACCTTTACCATTACCATCCCCGAGGATCTGGACTATTCCGGTGTGTTTGACGATATTTTTGCGGAGTTTACCCGCTCCTACGATCTGGTTCGGGTCAAGACCACCAATATGGGCAGTATGTTCAGGCTGACTTACAATGTGGAACTCCGTGATGCTGCCAAAGAAAAAGAAATGATCGATAAGATGCGTTGCCGAAACGGCAACCTGGAAATTGCGGTGTCCAAGCAGGAAACCGTGGGGACAGAATTGTAACGGAGGGATAATATGAAGAAGATCCTGTCAATTCTACTGGTTCTGACACTTATCGTTGGTGTTTCGGCCGGATGCAGCAACGAGTTTCCATCTAACGGCACAGAGTCGGGCAACAATCCCGCTGCAGAGGGCACAACCGATAACGGCGGCGAAAACAGCAGCGCAGCTCCTGCGGATGTAGATTTCTCCCAAACCGATGAGGATATTTTCACCGGGCGGGACAGTAAAAGTGAGTATGACGCAGGCAAGGCTGTTACGATCCAGCTCAGCGGAACGACCGCGACCGCCAGCTCTGACAGTGTCCAGATCAACGGGTCTACCGTTATTCTCAAAGAGGAAGCCACCTATGTGATTTCCGGCAGTTTGAACGGCATGCTAATCGTGGATGCCCCGGATACTGCGAAGCTGCAGATCGTTCTAAACAGCGTGGACATTACCAGCGAGACTTCGGCGGCGCTGTATATTCTGGAAGCGGATAAGGTGTTTGTGACCCTGGCCGACGGCACCGCCAATACCCTTGCCAACGGCGGCAGTTTCGTTGCCATTGACGATAACAACATCGATGGAGCGCTTTTTTCCAGGCAGGATCTGACGTTGAACGGCTCCGGTTCTTTGACAGTCACATCTCCCGCCGGACACGGCATCGTCTGTAAGGACGATCTGGTGATCACCGGCGGCACCTATGTGGTGAACTCTGCCTCCCATGGTTTGGATGCCAACGACAGTGTGCGGATTGCGGATGCCAATATCACCATAGACGCCGGCAAGGATGCCATCCATTGCGAAAACAGCGAGGATGCTGCCAAGGGCTTTATCTACATTTCCGGCGGTACCATCAATGCAGAAGCAGAAGGTGACGGCATCGCCGCAAGCGCCTATATTCAGATTGAGGGTGGCACCATTGACCTGTTGGTCGGTGGCGGCAGTGAGAACGGTACGAAAGAACACTCCGATAGCTTTGGAGGATTCATGGGCGGTGGACACGGCGGAATGGGCGGAAGGCCCGGTCAGCCTGGTTCCAACAATTCTCAAGACACCACGACGGAAGAAGCCAGCACAAGCATGAAGGGCCTGAAAGCGGCTAACAGCATTCTGATCTCCGGCGGTAATATCACCATCAATTCCGCTGACGATGCCATCCATTCCGATGTTTCGCTTACTATTAACGGCGGCACATTTACTCTCGCTTCCGGCGACGATGCTATCCACGCAGAAGAAACGCTGACCGTTACCGCAGGCAAGATCGACATTTCTGAAAGCTATGAAGGACTGGAAGCCTTGCACATCGATGTGCAGGGCGGCGATATCAAGCTGACAGCCAGCGATGACGGTCTGAATGCCGCAGGCGGTACAGACCAAAGCGGCACCACCGGCGGCCGTGACGGAATGTTTGGCGGCGGCAAAGGCGGTATGGGAGGAGGTTTCGGCGGAATGTCCTCCGGAAACGGTTCTATCGTGATCTCAGGCGGAACTCTTTATATCAACTCCTCCGGTGACGGTCTGGATGCCAACGGAACCTTGGAAATAACCGGCGGTCATACAACCGTGGTCGGACCCACCAGAGGTGATACCGCCACACTGGACTATGATACAAGCGGCATTATTACAGGCGGTACTTTCATCGGCACCGGCGCGTCCGGTATGGCGCAGACCTTCAGCGACTCTGAGCAGGGAGTTGTTGCCGTAAGTGTCGGGAATCAGTTGGCAGGCACAGAGATCATCTTGAAAGATGCAAGCGGAAATACATTGATCAGCTGCACACCCGAACTGGACTTTGCTGTCGTCATTCTCTCTTCCCCCGATATTATGAAGGGCCAGACCTATACGATTACCGTCGGCTCCCAGTCCGGAGATTTTGAAGCAAGCTAATATGCAAAACCACCGCACCGAAAACAGATTCGGTGCGGTGGTTCTGTTCTGTCATTGTGACCGCAGTGGTTTTGGCAGTCTATCATCTGATCGTATTCGCCGTTCCCTTCGTCAAGAATGCCACCATAAACGCGGCATTCCTTTTTCATTTTGCAGTCGCATTTCCTGCTTGTTAACCTGGGCCATCACTTTCCAGCACATCCAGTCTGCCCAGCTCTTTCAAACCGTAATAGGCATCCAGCTGGAAGGTCTTGACCCAGATGATCAGCCAGTCGTTCAGCCGGCCCTTATCCTCGTCCTCGCCGTGCCAGT
>JAGBEM010000134.1 GCA_017936985.1 Oscillospiraceae bacterium | reverse complement strand
TTCCCATTTGCCCCGTCACTGCAGATCTGTACATTGCCGGTTTCGTTATTTTTGGCGATCCGGAGCTGACCGTTGCCTGTGCCGGCGAACTGCTGAAAAGAGCACCAGAGTATGACTATATCATCACCGCAGAAGCTAAGGGTATCCCTCTGGCTCATGAAATGGCCCGTCAGGCCGGGGATCAGAAGTACATCCTGGCCCGGAAAGGCCCCAAGCTGTATATGCGGGATATTTTGGATGTAGCTGTCAAGTCCATCACCACCGCAAAAGAACAGCACCTTTATCTGGACGGTGCAGACGCAGAATTGATGAAAGGCAAGAAGATCCTTTTGGTTGATGATGTGATCTCCACCGGCGAAAGCCTTGCTGCGCTGGAAGCACTGGTCAACAAGGCTGGCGGCATTATTTGCGGCCGCATGGCGATCCTTGCCGAAGGCGATGCCCAGGACCGGGAGGATCTGATCTACCTGGAAAAGCTGCCTCTGTTCAATTCCGACGGAACCGTAAAAGAATAATTTCCCGGGCGCTGCAGACCGCAGCGCCCCTTTCATTTTGCCTGTACTTCAAATCTCAGTTTGTCGAGCTGTTTGCTAGGCGCCTTGGCCCCCTCTTTGAGGGTAGCGAAGCGACTCTAAATAAACGATTGCCGGCGGCAATCGCACAATAGACTATCCAACAGCACGCTAAATCCCAAGTTATCTTCCGAAACCCCGCCTTTACTTTTCTGCCGTTCCGTGCTAGAATGGGTGTAACTATCTACATTTAAGGGAGCTGTTCCCATGCATACTGACAATACCTATGTCAAAATCGATCTGGACGCCATCGCAGAGAATTTTGATGCCGTCTGCCGCAAAGCCGGCACTGCCGTCATGGCTGTGGTGAAAGCCGATGCCTACGGCCACGGTGCGGTCCAGGTAGCCCACCTTTTGGAAGAAAAATGTGCATTTTTCGGCGTTTCCTCCATGCAGGAAGCCCAGGAACTGCGCCATACCGGGATTCAAAAGCCAATTCTGATCCTTGGCCATACCCCCATCGGCGCTTTCCCCATTGCCGTCAAGGAAAACGTCCGCCCGGCAATTTTCCGCTATGAAGACGCGGTAGCCCTCTCACAGGAAGCATGCCGCCAGGGTAAGACCGCTGCTTTCCATTTTGTGGTGGATACCGGCATGAGCCGCATCGGCTTCCCTGTCAGCACGGAATCTGCAGACCTTTGCGCCACTATTGCAAAGCTGCCCAACCTCCACGCCGAAGGCCTGTTCAGCCACTTCGCCACCGCAGACTGCGCCGACCTGACCAAAGCCCAGGCCCAGACCCGGCTTTTTGATGAATTTGATGCCATGCTGAAGACCCGGGGTGTCCATGTTCCCATTCGCCATCTGGACAATTCTGCCGGTATCATGAACTTTCCCAACCACTACGAAATGGTCCGCAGCGGCATCGTCACCTACGGTATGTACCCCAGCAGCGATGTCAGCCCTGACCTGCTGAATGTTCGCCCTGCCCTGCAGTGGCGCAGCCGGGTGACCCACGTCAAGCTGCTGCCCCCCGGCCGGGAGATCAGCTACGGCGGCACATATGTGACCCGGAAGCCCACCATGGTCGCCACCGTTCCCGTAGGCTATGCAGACGGCTACCGCAGAAGTCTGTCCGGGAAATTCCATGTCCTGATCAAAGGCCAAAAAGCCCCCATCTTAGGCCGGGTCTGCATGGATCAGATGATGGTGGATGTGACACATATTCCCGGCGTTATGCCGGAAGACCCTGTGGTTCTGGTCGGCCGGGACGGCGACCAGGAGATCACCGTAGAGCAAATTGCCGAAGCAGCAGACAGCTTTAATTACGAGTTTGTCTGCGGCATCAGCCGCCGGGTCCCCCGCATCTACAGCCAGGGCGGCAAAACCGTCCATACCGTACACTACCTGCTTGACCGCTGAGAGGAAGATATCCAATGTTTCGAAATAACCGCCTGATGGCTGTCCTGACCGCAGCGCTGTCTTTGATTTTGGCAGTGCTGCTGTTCACTGCCGCCTTTATTCTGGACAGGCCTGCACCCGAAGGCCCCACAGAGCAAACCACCCTGCCCCAAATGGACGCGACCCAGTCCACCACGGTACCGCCCACCAGCGTCCCTACAGACCCACCCATCACCGTGGAATCCACCGCCACGCTTTCTGCCACCGGTGACATTCTGATGCACAAGCCGGTGATCAACACCGGCACCGTCACCGACGGCGAGTATGATTTTGCCAGCATTTTTACTTACTTCAGCGACTATGTAACAGCCGCAGATTATGCTGTTGCCAATCTGGAAACCACCCTGGCATCCACCAACAACGGCTATGCCTATTCCGGCTACCCCCGTTTCAACTGCCCGGACGGCATCGTATCGAGCGCCAAAAACGCTGGCTTTGATATGCTGCTGACCGCCAACAACCACTCCTACGATACCCAGGGCATCGGCCTGCGCCGTACCCAGCAGGTGATCGCGGAGCGCGGCCTTGTAAACCTGGGCTCCAAGCTGGAAGCGGATGATCCCAATTATCTGGTCGTAACTGTCAACGGCATCAACCTGGGCCTGTGCTGCTATACCTACGAAGATAATGCGGCCGCCGACCAGAAAGCCCCTAACGGCATCACCATGTCCAGTGCCGACGCGCCGCTGCTGAACACCTTTGACTACACCAACCTCTCTGCATTCTATGAAGAAATGCAGGAAAACATCGCCCTCATGGAAGAAGCTGGCGCGGATGCTGTGGTGCTGTTCATCCACTGGGGCAATGAGTACCAGATCAAGCAAAACAGCACGCAAACTTCCATGGCGCAAGCACTTTGTGATCTGGGCGTAGACGTGATCATCGGCGGTCACCCGCACGTGGTGCAGCCTGTGGAGCTTCTCACCTCCACTACCGATGCAGCCCATAAAACTGTCTGCCTGTACTCCATGGGCAATGCCGTTTCCAACCAGCGTATCGGCGAAATGAGTCTGAAAACCGGCCATACGGAAGACGGTGTCCTGTTCAGCGTTACCTTTACCAAATATTCTGACGGCACTGTGATCCTGTCCGATGCGGACCTGCTTCCCACCTGGGTGGATCTGCGCAGCAGTCCGAAAAAGACCTATGCCATTCTCCCTCTGGACAAGCAGATCGAAGACTGGAAGACCCAATTCTCCCTGACAGATTCCACCTTGGAGAAAGCCCAAAAATCCTACGACCGGACCATGGCCATCGTAGGCGAGGGTATGACCCAGGTGGATACCTACCTCACCCAGTTAAAGCAGGAAACCGAGGCCTCCCTGGGTATTCAATAAACACTGAGCGCGGAGCATTAAAAAGCTCCGCGCTCTTTTTTCTGTTTGCAGGCGTAGAAATAAGCCATTTTGTAATCCTCCAGCTCCCGGTAGCACGCCTCCAGCAAAGTCGCTGTCTGCTCCGGAAACGCATCTTCCGCCTGATGAAGATAGAAAACTGCCGCCTGATGCTCAC
>JAGBEM010000133.1 GCA_017936985.1 Oscillospiraceae bacterium | reverse complement strand
GAAATAATATCGACAACAACCGTATCTTTACATACGTCAACGGTGATGTTTTCATTCACTGCATGTATTTCGATGCGCTGAAATTCTTTCGCATCATTTATGGTCCGCAAACCTATCTGGGCCCGCAGAGCCCCATCACCAACCACCAGAGAATCGTAACGCCTTCTGTCTCTATTATCGGTATGACCGACAGTGTGCTGTGCCTGGTTCTTCAGTTGGAGGATGGCAGTTTTGTTGTCATTGACGGCGGTTATGGTAATGACGAGACCCGTACAGTAACACTCAATGCCGATACCGAGGACGAGTACACATTCACCGTCAACAGGCAAGGTGAAAAAGATCTGGCCGCGCTTTGGAATTTTTTGAAAGAGAACACCCCTGGCGGTAAACGGCCGCAGGTCACATGGATGATCACACATGCAGATGGCGATCATATTCATCTGCCATGCTTCTTCATTGAGAAATACCACAGCGAATTTGATTTGAATACTGTTGTATACAATTTCCCCAATTTCAATAATATCGGCTTGCACAGCAGTATCAATCCCGACACACTCACAAATAACGCAGACCGTTTTGTCAACGCCGTAAAAGAATACTACCCTAATGCAAATCATTTTATTTATCACACCGGACAGAAGCTGTATTTGCCCGGTTGCGATATTGAGTTTTTTTACTGCCATGAAGACTACTGGCCTTACGACGCGATTTCCTGCAATCACACCAGTGGTATCTGGAGATTCAGCATTGCAGGTAAGACTATTATGATCACTGGGGACTGCGAAACAAGCCCTAATAGTTTTACGGCTCAAACATTTGGGGATTATCTGAAAAGTGATGTGCTGCAGGTCATCCACCATGGCTCTAACGGCGGTACGCTCACCTTCTACAGGCGCGTATCCCCATCCGTGTGTCTCTGGCCCTGTCTGGAAGAACAGCTTCAATACGACCGTCGGCGCACCGGACAGTTGGCGGGATGGGAGTTCAACAAGTATCTGCACGAAACCGCTACCGCGCACTATTCCGGTAGTACGACCACTGCGTTGCGCCTTCCCTCTTTGGAGGTACGCCCCGATCTAACTGCTCCGGATTACCTGCCAACAGAGCCAACCACGCCTACAGATACCGCTTCTGACCCTACTATAAACAATGTATCAAATGATACAGAGCCGGTGGTAAATAATACCATAGTCATTTATATCATTGTAATTGGCGGCGTTGTCCTTTGCGCCACTATAGCTGCCGTGATCTTTTTCCGGAAAAAAGGATCTTTCA
This sequence comes from Oscillospiraceae bacterium, assembly GCA_017936985.1. The sequence continues at coordinate 5,228 of JAGBEM010000133.1, read as the reverse complement.
GACAGCGCTGAAACAGCATATCTTAATTTACACCAAAACGGCAAAAAGTCTTCCCTATTTACCGTTTTAGTGTTATTTTATACTTGAAAGCCTACACAAAGGAGTCATGTACCATGAAGACTGCCGCAAAGCTCATCCTCGTACTTATGTTATGCGCCATTTTTGTACCTGTATTTACAACAAATGTATCTGCAGATCAAACCAGCGATTCCTATTATATCGCCAGTTCAGGCAATTACAACGGAATCACCAATGCCGTCAACGGCAGCATTGTAGATCTTAGTGACCAGAAGTATATCGTCAGTTCGTACATACTAAATGATCGTACAGTCAGCATAGATACCACAGATCTGAACAACAAAGACACAACCTCCCCCGCGACAATCGGCAGCAATGACACCACGTTTTCTGAGCATCTGACACTGCACCCAGTTGTCACGCTGAACGAAACACAAGCCCATGTGATCCTGGATATCAGCAAGCTGGATTGTGATCGCTTCTACAGCGCAGTGGGTATCGCTGCCGCAAACGGTAAGTCCGCCGGAAAGGGTGTTGTGTTCAACGTTTATGGCCGCAAAAATGAGACGGATGCCTTCACCTTGATCAGCAACTCCGGCAATGTTTACGGATATAGCAGCGGCGAATTTTATCTGGACATTACCGGATATACGCAGCTAAAGCTGGAGACGACCATCACCTCCGATTCAAAAGACCACTATTCCCGGACTTCCTCCTGGTGCAATGTATCCGTCTATAAGGAAGGCTCCCCCTTGGAATCGCCCTTAGGGATTCCCATGTTTAACACCTCCGGCGGCAGTTTGCTCGGCAATTACGACTGCGGAACCTATAACGGCTGGAATTATAACCAGATCACCTATTCCGGCACCAACAGCACGGAGGCTTCTGCCTATGAAGCCAAACTGGTATCTGCCGGATACACATTGCATATGTCCAATACCATCGGAAGCAACCGATTTGCCACCTACATAAAAGGCGATGATATGGTCCACTGCAATTACTTCCACACATTAAAGCAGTTTCGTATCATCTATGGACCAAAGTGCTATCTTGGATCTGATTCTCCAATTACCGGGTACAGCAAAATCGTAACCCCCTCCGTTTCCATCATCGGTATGACCGACAGCGTACTGTGCATGGTCGTTCAGCTTGCTGACGGCAGCTTTGTCATCATTGATGGCGGCTGGGGAACCAACGCAAACAAATCCGTTACGCTGAACGCAAACACTTCCAGTGAACGGAAATTTAGCTATTACCGAGATGCCACAGAGGATATGAAGAACCTCTGGAATTTCCTGGATGCCAACACCCCATCGGGCAGTAAGCCTCAGGTCACCTGGATGATCACCCACGCAGACCCGGACCACATCACACTTCCCACAAAGTTTCTGCAAAAATATGCAGGCAAGTTTGATTTGGACACAGTCTGCTATAATTTCCCCAATATGTATAATATTGGGCTTGGAGAAGGGGGCTCTACCAACAATCCCTCCACCTTTGCAGGATATGCAAATAACTTTGTAAATGCTGTCAACACCTATTTCCCCAACGCAAAACACATGATCCACCACACTGGTCAGAAGCTGTATCTGCCCGGCTGTGAGATCGAATTCTTATTCTGCCACGAAGACTACTGGCCTAACCGGATGCCCTGGTGCAACCACACCTCCAGCGCCTGGAGAATGACGATCGAGGGCAAAACCATTTTGTTCACCGGCGACATCGAGACTGGGCTGTGTGATCAGATGACGAAGGTATTCGGCAGTTATCTGAAAAGCGATATATTACAGGTCGTACACCACGGCTCCAACGGTGCTACATTGAGTTTTTATCAAAAAGTGCAGCCAAAGGTGTGTTTCTGGCCCTGCCGGGAAGAGTACATTAAATATGACCTTCGTCATACAGGACAAAAATCCGGTTGGGACTTTAACAAATACCTTTGGAACACTGCAAGCACCCATTACGCCGGTTCAAAAACGGTTTCGTTACTTCTGCCATCCTTTGAAGAGGTTGACTTGACCAGTGGACCCGTTACCGAGCCCGAACAACCAACGGAAAAACCCACAGAAAAACCTATACAACCGCCTACAGAGGAACCAACGGAAACACCCACGCAGAAGCCTACCGAGGCGCCTACCGAGGCGCCTACCGAAGCACCCACGCAGAAGCCCACCGAGGTGCCTACCGAAACGCCCACGCAAACACCTGTGGAAACAACCGAAGTCACCGTACAGACCGATGCCACAGAAACGAATGGCACTTCTTCAACTATCGCTTCTTCGGTTCCAGAAACAGAAGCACACAGTTCAAGCGACCCTTTTTCCAGTTCCAGTGGCGTTGAGAGCACACAGGCAACAGATATATCCGCTGATCCGGATGTACCGGAAAGTTCTCCTGCTGTGCTGATCATCGTCTGCTGTCTTGTTCTCTTGGCAGCCGGAATCGCCACATTCCTCCTCTACCGAAAGAAATCTTCAGGTAAATAAGAAAACTCCGCATTTCTGATTCAGAAATGCGGAGTAAACTTTATCCAAATTAATACTGTCCGATCTTGCGGACACAATCCGTGCAAATATTCTTTTCTTGAAATGTGATCAACGCTTTGGAAGAGCCACAGAAAACACATGTATGCTCGAATTTCTGAAGAATTATATGCTCTCCTTCCATGAAAATCTCCAACTCGTCCCGTTCAGCAATATCCAATGTGCGTCTGATCTCGATCGGCAGAACGATTCTGCCAAGCTCATCCACCTTACGAATGATACCAGTTGACTTCATTACGGTCCGTCCTTTCTCTTTTGCGTAACCCGTTTCGCCTTAGATTTTTTATCGCTTTGTTAGTATAACATTAATTTTGCAGATGTCAATCCATTTTTATCGATATCTTGGAATTTGTTTGGATACGGATTGGATTCTGCACGGTTATTCCAGGACTTGTCTTCGTTTTTCGCACATATAGTTCTGTAGGGAGGGATACTGCATGGTGATGAGTTGGATATGGATCGGTATTCTTGGAATTTGTCTGGTTTCCAGCGGCTGTCTTGGAAACGGAGCTGCCCTTTCATCGGCGGTTATGTCAGGCGCTCAGGCAGGGATAACCCTTGCCGTCTCGATCGCAGGCTCACTTTGCCTGTGGACCGGTGTTGGAAAGCTGATGGAAAAGGCGGGACTAACCGCAATCCTCTCCTGGTTGCTGCGTCCGATCCTGTATCGTGTCTTCCCCGGCACAAGAACGGATCCGATCCTTGCCGGGCATCTCAGTGCAAATATTTGCGCCAACTTTCTGGGACTAGGCAATGCCGCAACACCCATGGGGATACAGGCAGCAAAACGGATGCGCGATCCTGTAAGACCCAGTCTTGCCACAGATCAGCTGTGCCGGCTGATCGTGTTGAACACCGCATCCATTCAGCTGATCCCAAGCAATGTGGCTGCAGTCAGGGCAAGCTTAGGCTGCGTCTCCCCTTTTGACATTCTACCGGCGGTATGGGTCACAAGCATCTGCAGTGCGGGTCTTGGACTTCTGGCAGCTTGGTGTTTGGGAAAGGTATGGCGCAATGGCTGATTACATCGTGCCAGCCTTGCTGTTGATCACATCGGCTTTGGCGCTGCACAAAAAAGAAAATACCTATGATCTGCTGCTGGCAGGGGCTGCCTAGGGATTGCAGCTGCTGAAAAGTATCGTTCCTGCGCTGGTGGTGCTGCTGACGGCAGTACATATGCTTCGCGCATCAGGGGCTATGGAGATCATCAGCAGCTCGCTTGCGCCGGTGTTTCACTTCTTTGGCATCCCGGCAGAAACAGCACTGCTGGTACTGATCCGCCCTATCAGCGGCAGCGCTGCCCTAGCAGTGGGCTCAGAGCTGATGGCGCAGTACGGAGTGGATTCCCAAATTGGCCGCACGGTGGCTGTCATGCTGGGCTCTACAGAAACGACCTTCTACACCATCAGTGTCTATTTCGGCGCAGCCGGGATCCGCAAGACCCGTTACACTGTCTTTGCGGCACTGATTGCGGATTTTGTTGGTTTTTTCGTGGCAGCTTGGACGGTTCGTTGGTTTATGCATTAAAAATGCCGCGGTGTTACCGCGGCATTTTATCATGATCTTATTCTTCTTCGTCGTCTTCCAGGCTGAACTCCAAAGTCTCGCCGCAATTATCGCAAACGATACTGCCTGCTTCCAGTGTTTCCTCATCGAAATCGATGATATTACCGCAGGCGCACTCTACTTCATAGATGGTGGAATCCTCGTCACCGAAGTCGAAGCCTTCGTCGTCATACTCGTCCTCATCGTCGAAGTCGTAGTCGTCCTCGTCGTCATAATCATCGTACTCGTCATCCTCTTCATCCATGATGAAGTCCTCGATGGCGTCCAGATCCTCTTCGATCTCGTCCAGCTCATCGGAGATGGCAATGGTGGTGTCTTCAATGTCGGTGACCTTCTTGGTCAGGTCGCCCAGCAGATCCACGATGGCACTGATCATCTTGCCCTCAGCGGCCTCGGTATCCAGCTTCAGGCCGTCCATCAGGCCTTTCAGGTATGCGGACTTTTCGGAAATAGTCATAATAGATTACTCCTTTCGTTTTTTGAAAAGAGGGGACGATTTTGCATCGTCCCCTTTAGGGTGTGTAGATTAAGCCTTGGAACGGCCCAGGTACTCGCCGGTACGGGTGTCGATCTGGATTTTGTCGCCCTCGTTGATGAACAGAGGCACCTTAATCTCAGCACCGGTCTCAACTGTAGCGGGCTTGGTGACGTTGGTAGCGGTGTTGCCGGCAAAGCCAGGCTCAGTCTCGGTAACCACCAGGTCAACAAAGTTGGGAACTTCAACACCGAAGACCTTGCCCTTGTAGCTCATGATGGTGCAGATGTCGTTCTCCTTGACGAACTTGAAGGAATCGTCCAGGTTGGCACCGTCGATGGGCTCCAGCTCGTAGGTCTCCTGGTCCATGAAGTAGTACAGAGAACCGTCATTGTAGGAGTACTCCATCTTCTTTCTCTCAATGAAAGCAGTGGGGAACTTGGCAGAGGGGTTCAGGGAAGTTTCGGTCACGCCGCCGGTGATCACGTTACGCATCTTTACGCGAACGAAAGCCGCGCCCTTACCGGGCTTGACGTGCTGGAACTCGATGACCTGCATAACCTTGCCGTCCATCTCAAAAGTAATACCGTTGCGAATATCGCCTGCAGAAATCATTTCTTTATCCT
>JAGBEM010000132.1 GCA_017936985.1 Oscillospiraceae bacterium | reverse complement strand
TAAAGTTTTGAGTGGGCACAGCTGCTATTATTGGGATAATGGTGCAAGCGGACATTACAAATCTTGTGTATGCGATCTTAACATATTTGAAGGCCACAACTTCTCTGAGATTGGTGGACTATGGGTCTGCTCCGACTGCGGATTTGCTTATTAACTATTAAGAAACAATCGCCCCCGGAAACTCTGTTTCCGGGGGCGTAACTTTATACCTTCTGCTCGCAGTAGATGCAGCGCAGCACATTTTCCTTGGGGTCGGTGACCCGGGCAGTGTGGCGCAGTTCCTGCTCCACTTGGCAGATGCACTTGGGATTCCGGCACACCCGGTCATACACAAGACCTTCTGTGTCCACAGCTTCCCGGACGGGATCCTTCGCTTCTTCCAGAAGCTTCAGGATCAGCGCCATACGCATATACTTGCCGTTCAGTGCCTGACGGAAGTAAGCAGCTCTGGGATCATCATCCACAGCTACAGAGATCTCGTTGACCCGGGGCAGGGGATGCAGTACGCACATATCGCTCTTGCCCAGCTTCATCTTCTCGGTGTCCAGCACATAGCTGTTCTTCAGCCGTTCGTACTCAGCTACATCGTCAAACCGCTCCTGCTGGATCCGGGTCATGTACAGCACATCCAGTTCGGGCATGGCCTCTTCCAAAGAGCGAACCTCGGTGTAGGGGATATGTTCTGCCTCCAGCACGTTGTAGCGCACATAGCTGGGCAGCTTCAGCTCCTCCGGGGAGATCAGAATAAACTTAATGCCGCTATAACGGCTCATGGCTTCAATGAGGGAGTGTACAGTTCTGCCATACTTCAGATCGCCGCACAGACCGATGGTCAGATCATGCAGACGGCCCTTTTCCCGGGAAATGGTCAAAAGGTCTGCCAACGTCTGGGTGGGGTGCTGGTGGCCGCCGTCACCGGCGTTGATCACAGGAACGGAGGCGTTCCGGGAAGCAACATACGGCGCGCCCTCTCTGGGGTGCCGGATGGCCATAATGTCTACATAGCAGGAAAGGATCTTGGCGGTGTCGGCCATGCTCTCGCCCTTGGAGGCAGAAGAAGAACTGGCTTCGCTGAAACCGATCACATCGCCGCCCAACTCATGCATTGCTGCTTCAAAGCTCAACCGGGTCCGGGTGGAAGGCTCAAAGAACAAGGTGGCCAGCTTTTTGTGAGCACACTTATCCCAATATTGCTCAGGGTGTGCGATAATATCCTTGGCTGTGGCAATCAGACCGTCCAGCTCTTCTACAGTAAAATCCAGAATACTGATCAAACTTCTCATATTACTTCGCTCCGTTTACCGCCAGATAGTTCTTGATCCGGGTGACATTTTCCTCGTTGGCAGGGTCTTCCTCCAGGTACTCGATGATGTCGTAAACATCAACAACGGAGTAAACAGGGAAGCCAAACTCTTCCTCAATCTCCTGCATAGCGCCCTTTTCGCCCTTGCCCTTTTCCTTCCGGTCTACCATGACGAAAGTAGCTGCGACCTTGACATTTTCCAGCGTGCTCAGGATCGCCATGCTTTCCCGGATGGCAGTACCGGCAGTGATCACATCTTCCACAATGACCACTTCTTCACCGGCCTGGGGCACATAACCAATGAATACGCCGCCTTCGCCGTGATCCTTGGCTTCCTTACGGTTGAAGAAGAAAAGAACGTCCAGGCCGTTCTTGCTCAGCGCAACAGCAGCGGATACGGCAATGGAAATGCCCTTGTAGGCAGGGCCATACAGAACAGTCTTCTTGTTGCCTACCTTTTCAAAATAGGCCTTTGCGTAAAATTCGCCCAACTTTGCGATCTCATCGCCGGTCTTGATCATGCCGGCATTGATGAAGTAGGGGATCTTCCGGCCGGACTTTGCAGTAAAGTCACCGAATTTCAGTACTCCTGCGCTCTGCAGGAACTGGATAAATTCTCTCTTGTAGCTTTCCATGTTTCTTTCTCCTTAATCGCAGAATTCAGCCACGCAGCGCTCGTAAGCAGCCACAGGATCGGCAGCAGCGGTAATGGGACGGCCAACCACGATGTAGTCGGAGCCGATCTCCTTGGCGGCAGCCGGGGTCATGACGCGCTTCTGATCGCCCACATCGCCGTCAGCAAAGCGGACACCGGGGGTGATGGTCAAGAAGTTCTCGCCGCAGCGGCCGTGAACCTTACCAGCCTCCAGGGGAGAGCAGACAATGCCGTCCAGACCTGCATTCTTGGCGGTTTCGGCATAGTGCATGACCACCTCGTCAATGGGATGGTTGATCAGCAGATCCTTCTCCATAGCTTCCTGATCTGTGGAGGTCAGTTGGGTGACAGCGATCAGCAGGGGACGGCTGCCGTCAGGACGGGTCAGACCCTCCAAAGCACCCTTCATCATGGCGGTGGTGCCGGCAGCGTGGAGATTGGTGATGTCCACATCCAGATTGGAAAGCACGGCCATTGCTTTCTTTACGGTGTTGGGAATGTCGTGGAGCTTCAGATCCAGGAAGATCTTGTGGCCACGGGCTTTGATTTCTTTCACAATAGAGGGGCCCTCTGCATAGTAAAGCTCCATGCCGATCTTGACAAAGGGCTTCTTGCCGGTGAACTTGTCCAGGAATGCAAAGGTTGCCTCAGCGGAGGAAAAATCACATGCTACGATTACGTCCTTACCCATTACTTTACGCCTCCTATAATCTCTTCTAAGGTTTCGATTCTATATTTTGCCATGACCTCGGGCAGATCGCGCACGATGTCCCGGCAGATATACGGGTTTACGAGGTTGGCAGCACCCACTTCCACAGCAGTTGCGCCGGCCAGCATCATTTCCACCACATCTTCAGCGCTGCTGACACCGCCCATGCCTACCACAGGGATCTTTACAGCATTTGCCACCTGGTAGACCATCCGCACAGCCACCGGGAAGATGGCACTGCCGGAAAAGCCGCCCATCTTGTTGGCGATGACAGGCTTTCTGGTGTGCAGATCGATGCGCATACCGAGCAACGTGTTGATCAGACTGATGCCGTCTGCGCCGGCATCCTCGCAGGCTTTTGCAATGGAAACAATATCCGTGACATTCGGTGAGAGCTTAATGATCACCGGCTTGGTGGTCACGGCCTTGACGGCTCTGGTTACTTCTGCCGCGGCTTCCGGCTGCGTACCGAAGCTCATACCGCCGCCATGTACATTGGGGCAGGAAACATTCACTTCCAGCCAGCCCACCTGATCTTCCTTATCCAGTTTTTCGCAGGTGTATGCATAGTCTTCCACGCTGAAACCGGAAACATTTGCCATGACAGGCTTATGGAAGCACTTTGCCAGCTTGGGAAGCTCTTCAGAAATGACTTTCTCCACGCCGGGATTTTGCAGACCAACGGCGTTGATCATGCCGCCGGTGCATTCAGCGATCCGGGGCGTGGGATTACCAAACCGGGGATCTCTGGTGGTTCCCTTAAAGGAGAAGGTTCCCAGCTCGTTGATGTCATAAAGCTCTGCAAACTCATAGCCGTAGCCAAAGGTGCCGGAGGCAGGGATCACAGGGTTTTCCAGTTCAATACCGCAGAGGTTGACGCTCAATTTTCCCATAAGATCTCCTCCTTCCGCATGACCGGGCCTTCCTTACAAATGCGCTTGTAGCCGGTAATAGTCTTGCAGCTGCAGCCCATGCAGGCGCCAAAGCCGCAGCCCATCCGCTCTTCAAAGCTCATTTGGCCAGAGGTTTTGGATGCTTTGTAAACGGCCTTCAGCATCGGCTCCGGACCGCAGGTGTAGAAGTAAGTATAGTCAATAGCTTCCAGTGCTGTGGTAACGAAGCCCTTTACGCCGTAGCTTCCGTCTACGGTGGTGACGGTTACATCACAGCCCAGTTTTTTAAACTCGTCTTCGTAGAAGATTTCGGATTTTGCATTGAAACCAAGGATAACAGAAACTTTTTTACCCTCTGCAATCAGCTTCTTTGCCAGATTGTACATTGGCGGAACGCCAACGCCACCGCCCAGCAGAACGGGCTTGTCACCGCTTACGCTCAGGTCATAGCCATTCCCCAAACCGGTGAGAATGTCTAGCTCGCCGCTGACCATTTTGCTCATAGCCTGCGTACCCTTGCCAACTACTTTGTACACGATGGTCAGAGTCGTTTCGTCATAGTCGCAGACAGAGATGGGCCGCCGCAGGAACAATCCATCCAGCTTGATATTCACAAACTGACCGGCGGCGGTAATTGCGGAGGTGTCGCCGGACAGAACCATTTTGTATACACAATCCGTCAGCGCTTCGTTGCTGACGATCTTAAAAATACTTTGCTTCATAGACTCTCCTTTCTGTTAAGCAGGGGCGGATGAGGACATCCACCCCTGAATATGGGAAATTAAGCGTCAATGGTAGAGATGGTCAGCGTGGTCTCTTCCAGAACATCCAGCAGCACCTTTACGGTGTCCAGAGCAGTGAACATGGTCACATTGTACTCGGTTGCGATCTGGCGGATCTGAATGCCGTCCTGCTGATCGGAACCGGGATCCCGGGTGTTGATCACATAGGCAATGTGGCCCTGGCGCAGTGCGTTGGGGATCTCTTCACTGCCGTCGCTGATCTTGCGCAGCGCGTGGGTGCGGATGCCGTGGGACTTCAGGTACTTGGCTGTGCCCTCGGTAGCCTCAATGTTGAAGCCCAGATTGTAGAAACGGCGGATCAGCGGCAGAGCTTCATCCTTATCCCGGTCCGCGATGGTTGCCAGAACAGTGCCGTAGTTCTGCAGATGCATACCGGAGGCCTGCAGAGCCTTAAACAGCGCTCTGTTCAGTGTCCGGTCGTAGCCGATGGCTTCGCCGGTGGACTTCATTTCGGGAGACAGATAAGCGTCCAGACCACGGATCTTGTTAAAGGAGAAC
>JAGBEM010000131.1 GCA_017936985.1 Oscillospiraceae bacterium | reverse complement strand
TTGGTGGGATCCTTGCCGGAGAAGGCACCGCCGCCGTGGGAGAAGTAGCCGCCGTAGGTGTCCACGATGATCTTGCGGCCGGTCAGACCGGTGTCGCCATTGGGGCCGCCAATGACGAAGTTGCCAGTGGGGTTGATATGGATATTGGGGACATTGTGGATGTCGAAGCCGTAGTCAGCCAGAACAGGGGCGATGACACCCTGGCGGATGTACTTGCGCAGTTCTTCAATCTCAAAATCAGCACTGTGCATGATGGAAACGACCACAGTATCGATGCCGATAACATTTCCGGCTTCGTCGTACTCTACGCTGACCTGGGTCTTGCCGTCGGGGCGGAGCAGGTCGTTACTGTGGACACATTCGGTCAGCCGATTGGAAAGAGCGCGGCTCAGTGCCACAGGCAGGGGCATCAGCTCGGGGGTCTGGGTGCAGGCACCGCCAAACATCATGCCCTGGTCGCCGGCGCCGCCGACTTCGTCGTTGGTGCCCAGGGCGATGTCTGCGGACTGGGTATGGATGCGGCACTGGATCTCCACAGTGTCGGCATCAAAACCGTCACCGGGATACACATAGCCGATCTTGCGGATGGCTTCCCGGGCAACAGCAGGGTAGTCGACCTGGGCTTTGGTGGTGATCTCACCGCAGATCAGGCAGAAGTTGGTGGTGACCATAGTCTCACAGGCCACACGGGAGCCGGGATCTTGCGCAAGGCAAGCGTCCAGGATCGCATCGGAGATGGAGTCTGCCACTTTGTCGGGGTGGCCGTTGGTAACACATTCAGAGGTAAATAATCTTTTTTCCATGTTCTTTTGTCCTTTCAAGCAAAAAAATACGCACACCGAAGGACTCGATGTGCTTGTATCGAATCCTCATCTTTCGTTTGCCGCCGGATTTGGCACCTTGAATTAACAGGTTGCCGGGTTTCATCGGGCCGTTCCCTCCACCACTCTTGATAAGGCTAGTATGCAGTTCGGATATATTCTAACGGAATTTCGGAAAAAGTCAATCCCTTTTTTCGATTATTTCCGTATTTTTTGTTTACAATTATGTGATAGACTTTTCTGTAAAATGCTGTTATGATAGAAATAACATTTCATGGGAGCTGATCACTTTGAAAAATCTGCGGCGGCGTTTTGAACGCTTCTGTTTTAAAAACAGGGATAAAGGCATTCCCAATTTGATGCTGTATTTAAGCCTCGGCAGTGCGGTGGTGTATTTGATGAGCGCTATTAACGGCAGCAATCTTTTGTACTACTGGCTGTGTTTTGACCGGGATCTGATCCTGCAGGGGCAAATCTGGCGGCTGATCTCCTATCCGCTGACGTACGGCATGGGTAATCCGAATATCCTGTTGGTTGCCATTGGCATGCTGTGCTACTATTCTCTGGGTAAGGCAATGGAGAATCTGTGGGGCACACTGCGGTTTAACCTGTTCTATCTGACAGGTGTCGTATTGATGGATGTGTTCTGCATGATCTTCGGCGGCTATGCAGATGTGACGTATCTGAATATGAGCCTGTTTTTGGGTTATGCTACGCTGTATCCCAATGCGCAGTTTTTGCTGCTGTTTATTATTCCGGTGAAGGCTTGGATCTTTGCACTTGTGGATATTGCCATCACTTTGTACGATGTGATCAGCATGACTGCTTACGGCTGGTTCCCCTACAGCCTGTTTCCGCTGGTGGCCATCGCCAACTACTTCCTGTTCTTCGGCAAGGACGTGGCGAATGTGATCCCAATGTCCTGGCGGATGAATGCCGGGCGGCTGCTGCGGAAAAAGCCGAAAAAAGCGAAGGTAGTTCCCTTCCCCAGTGCAGGCTCTTACGAGGCGACTGTGGCGAAGCCCAAGGATCTTTACACCCATCGGTGTTCTGTCTGTGGCCGGACGGATGTATCTAATCCGGAACTGGAATTCCGGTACTGCTCACGGTGCAATGGGTATCACTGCTATTGCGAGGAGCACATTGGCAATCATACGCATGTTGAATGAAAAACCGGGTCTGCTGTGGCAGACCCGGTTTTTATGTGGAATCTCCGGCTTGCAATGCCTCCAGACTTAGTTCGCCGGCCAGCTTGAAAAGCGCGTCACTGAGCACCTGCTCCAGTGGCACGCCGGAGGTTAAGGCAATCCGGGTATAAAAAAGCGCCACAGCAGGCTCCAGCGCAATGGTGATCTTGGTCATAAAATAGTCCCTCCCGGGTGAGAAAACTTTATCTCATCCTATGCAAAGTATTGACATTGGTGCTATAATATATGAAGCGAAATATGGAACAACCGAGAGGATGATATATTATGGCGAAAGATAAGAAAGTAACAGAGATCACCGATATGGAGGTGGACTTTGCCCAGTGGTTTACCGATGTGTGCAAAAAAGCGCAGCTCCTCGACTATTCTTCTATCAAGGGCGTGTTCATCTACCGACCCTATGGCTATGCCATTTGGGAAAACATTCAGCACATCATGGATCAGGAATTCAAGAAACAGGGCGTTGAGAATGTGTACATGCCGCTGCTGATCCCCGAAAGCCTTCTGCAGAAGGAAAAGGATCATGTGGAGGGCTTCGCTCCCGAGTGCGCATGGGTAACCATGGGCGGCGGCGAAAAATTGGAGGAGCGGTATGCCATCCGCCCCACTTCCGAGACGCTGTTCTGCGAGCATTTTGCAAATGTGCTGCAGTCTCACCGGGATCTTCCCATGAAGTACAATCAGTGGTGCAGTGTTCTGCGCTGGGAGAAGACCAGCCGCCCGTTCCCGCGTCACAGAGAATTCCTGTGGCAGGAAGGTCACACCATCCATGCTACTGCTGAGGAAGCCAAGGAATTTACAGAGACGATGTTGAATGTCTATGCTGACTTCTGCGAGAATGTGCTGGCAATGCCTGTGACCCGGGGTCAGAAGACCGAGAAGGAGAAGTTCAACGGCGCAGAGGCTACTTACACCATCGAGTGTATGATGCATGACCGCAAGGCTCTGCAGGCCGGTACTTCCCACTACTTTGGCGATGGTTTTGCCAAGGCGTTCAACATCGAGTTTACCGACAAGAACAACCAGAAGACCAATCCCCATGAGACTTCCTGGGGCGTTTCCACCCGTCTGATCGGCGGCATCATCATGACCCACGGCGACAACAACGGTTTGGTACTGCCTCCCAAGGTTGCGCCTGTTCAGGTGATCGTGCTGCCTATCGCGCAGCACAAGCCCGGTGTTCTGGAAGCTGCCAATGAGCTGAAGAGCCGCCTTGTAAATGCCGGTTTCCGGGTAAAGGTGGACGACAGCGATAATTCCATGGGCTGGAAGTGCGCTGAGTATGAGATGAAGGGCGTGCCGCTGCGTGTAGAGTGCGGTCCCCGGGATCTGGAGAACGGTCAGTGCGTGCTGGTACGCCGCAATGACGGTGAGAAGGTCGTTGTGAAGCTGGAAGAGCTGGAAAGTGCAGTTGCGCAGCAGCTGGAGCTGGTCCACAAGGGTATGTATGAGCGGGCAAAGAAGAACCTGGAAGAGCACATCTACGAGGCACATTCTCTGGAAGAGGCCAAGGAGCTTCAGGAGAAGAACGGCGGTTTCGTCAAGACCATGTGGTGCGGCGAGCTGGATTGCGAGCTGAAGATGAAGGAAGTGGCCGGTATGTCTTCCCGGTGCATCCCCTTCAAGCAGGAGCATCTGGGCGATACTTGTGCCTGCTGCGGCAAAAAAGCAGACAAGATGATCTACTGGGGAGTTGCGTACTGACCCCCGATACAGAAGAATAGAGTGCGAAAACACCCCCGGAAAGCTAGCTTTCCGGGGGTGTTAAAATGCTAATTAATAAGCGAACCCGCAGTCGGAGCAGACCCATAGTCCACCAATCTCAGAGAAGTTGTGGCCTTCAAATATGTTAAGATCGCATACACAAGATTTGTAATGTCCGCTTGCACCATTATCCCAATAATAGCAGCTGTGCCCACTCAAAACTTTA
>JAGBEM010000130.1 GCA_017936985.1 Oscillospiraceae bacterium | reverse complement strand
TGGATCAGCATACTCCTCTTCCGGGGATATCAGCAGATCATGCCGAAACATCCAATCATAAAATTGGACGGTATTGAGGTGGAGATCCCTCATCCATTCCACATCTCCGGCATCCCCATCACAGGTGGAAAAATCCGAGAGAAATCCGTATCGCGTGATGTGTCTTGCCGTATTCACCACATCAAACGCGCCCTCCCACCAGAAATCTCCTTCTCCAATGCAAACGCCATAATTTCCCTCCGGAACATCATGCAAAACGACCTGTCCCGGCCGGGACTCTACGGTCACCGGTATCTCCTCCGCCAGGCGAAACAGGGAAAGCTGCGGATGCAGTATTTGGGGGGGAATATAAATGCAAATTTCCTCGCCGGTACGATACTGTGCCTTACTGAAATGACATACTTCTGTATCCATACTTATCCTTTCACGGAGCCCTGGGTCAGGCCTCCTACCACCATTTTCTTCTGAGTTATGATAAACAGCAGAACAGTAGGGATCAACGCCAGTATGGACGCTGCAAACACCCACTCCCACCGTGTGGCATATTGCCCATTCAGCCGCTGAAGCAGCAGCGGTAAGGTCAACATACTCTCATTTGCGCCGACCAGCACCTTCGCTGTAAAATACTCCTCCCAAAACCCTTGGAATGCAAAAATGGTCATGGTCCCTATGGCTGGAGCGGACAGGGGTAGCATCACGCGAAAGAAAATTGTTCCCTCCCCGCCGCCATCCAAACGTACTGACTCAGACAACGAGTTTGGCAGGCCTCGAAAAAAGCTCCTCAAAAAGAATGTATGTCCGCACACATTGGTTGCCACATACACCAAAATCAAGCCCGCACGGGTCCCAATTAGGTTGCCGCCGTTCATCCATGGCAGCTGGATCCCTTTTAGCACAAGGAATTGGGGGATAATATTCAGGAACCCAGGCATCATCAACGTAAATAGGTATATCTTGAAAATCATTTCCCTTCCGGGAAACTGAATCTTTGCGAAGCCATAGGCTGACAGTGTGGATATCAAGACAGAGCACACCACCGCAAGAACTGTATTCACAATGCTGTTGAACACAGCCGTGGGAAAGATCGGCATCTGTATGATATGGACATATGCATCAAAATTAAGCCGCGTTGGGATCAGCTTCGGCGGGTAGGGAAGAACATAACTGAATTCCTCAAAAGAGTTTGTGATCATAAACAGAAACGGAACAGAAAAAATCAATAATGCTGCGATAAGGATCACCCAAAGTATGATCTGTCCGGCCAGATCTGCGGCACGCTTCCCCTGTAGCTTCATGTTGCTTCCTCCCCGTCTGTGTCCAATTGAAGTCTCTTATTCAGCAGGGCTGTAATTGCTACGATCGTAACTGCCGAGATTAGTCCGATGGCGGAGGCTTCACCAAATTGGAATTGATTAAACGCTTTATCATACAGCAGATACTGCAAGGTGGAGGTTTTACCGTTCGGGCCGCCACCGGTAAGCATCATTACCTGAATGAACACATTAAAGGATCCAATGATCATGTTGACAATGACATAGAAAGTAACTGGCTTCAAACTTGGCACGGTAACATTCCAAAACCGTCCCCAAAGGCCCGCTCCATCCAGTTCAGCCGCCTCATACAGTTCATGTGGAATCCCCTGTAGACCGCCCAGAAAAATCAGCATCGCCCAGCCCATATTCTTCCATATGCCCATAAGCCAGATGGCCGCATTTCCAGTCCATTCCCGTAGTAGCCAGGGGATATAGTTATCTACTAAATGCAAAACATCTACTAAAACGTAATTGATGAGGCCACGGTCCGAACTGTTGAACATGTACTGAAAGACCAAACTGACAATAACCCACGAGGTAATGACCGGAAGGTAGAAACCTACACGAAAAATCCCCTGTCCATACCGAAGGTTATTGATCAGATACGCAAAGAACATTCCTCCCAATGTGATCACAGGAACCGTGACCAATGCGTAAAGAAAGTTGTTTCGTAACGCATACCAAAACTTTGAGCCGCCAGACAGCACATTTACAAAATTTTTCAAACCTATAAATGTAATCTCTCCCTGTACGATCTTATATTCGGACAGGGCGATCCGAATTGTAAAGACCATTGGATACAAAATAAACATCGTCACAAGGATGAGACCCGGCAAGACAAACGGTAAAGCCGCAAGCCACTGTCTTGCCCCCTTCTTCAGAAGAACGGTTTTATTCATCTGCAAACTGCCCCTTTCTTTTGACAAGGCCCGCAGGCCAATAGGCCTGCGGGCCTTGTGTATGCTGTGTTACCGGAGCTGCTGGTCGATCAGTTCAGCCGCATTGTGCAATTCAGATTTTACATCCGCACCGTTAACAAAGATGTTGGTGATCGTATCACTCCAGATCTCCTGGATCTGAGAATTGTTGGGGGAGGGGATTCTCGCCTGGGCGGACTCAAGTTGCTTCATATAGACCGACCAAACCGGGTTATCCAGCACCGCCTTGTCATTCACCAGGGACTTCAGCACCGGCAGCTGACCCGACTCAAGCATGGCGAGCTGCACTTTGACGGAGGTCATAAATTTCGCAAATTCATACGCCTCCTCCGGATGCTTACTGGTGGAGAAAACAACGATGTCCTCGCCGCCTACCACAGAAGCACTGCGCCCTTCATAGGTAGGAATGGTCGCCGCAACGATTCCGGCAGCCTCCCGGTCCTCATAGGACCCAAAATACCAGGGGCCTTCAAAGAACATGGCATACTCATTGTTGATTCCATCCCAAGCGTCTACCGAACCGTCCACATCGCGGATGGTGAAGATCTTCTTATCATGCAGTTCCTTCAGCTTGTTAATTGCCGCAACGCTGGCATCGCTGTCCAAATAGCCGGTTGCCTGGGTGAAGTCCTCATTGGTCAGCACTCCGCCGAACAGCCAGAAGTAGGGGTACATGTCCCAATCGCCTACACCGGAAACATTCAGCGAATATGTGCCGCGGCCTTCTGCGGCAGAGATAAACTCCTCCATGGTTGCCGGGACCTCATTCAGTCCCAAGTCGGAAAGAACATTTTTGTTGACCACCGCGGCTTTGCAGTTGGTGTCCAGCGGAAGCCCGTAGTATTTCCCCTGATACATATTGGTGGACAGCGGTCCCTCCAGATAGTCGCCGGAGATCGAGGCAAAATCGTCAAAATCGCTCAGAGCCACAAGGCCGCCCTGACTTGCATAGGCTGCCACGTTGGTAATATCCACGCGGGCCACGTCAGGACTCATGCCGGTGCCGAAAGAGGTCACGATCATCTGATGGTACTGGCTGTCGTCCTGCCGGACCACCTCGATCTTGATGTTGGGATGCTCCGCCTCCCACAGCGGGAGGGCCACATTCAGGAGTTG
>JAGBEM010000129.1 GCA_017936985.1 Oscillospiraceae bacterium | reverse complement strand
CCACCCGTTCCATGGATACCAGCTCGTTACCCTCGTCAATGCGCATGACGATAACGCCCTGGACATCCCGCTTATAGATATTGATGGTATTGACAGGAATACGGATAATGACACCGCTGTTTTCGATGAGCATCACATCATCGTTTTCGCCAACCACACGGCAGCCGGCGATAGCACCAGTCTTGGCTGTAATGTTGTAGTTTTTCAGACCCTTACCACCGCGGTTCTGGGGGATCTTCTCTCCCTCAGGGCCGGTACGCAGGTATTCAGACAGCTCGGTGCGCTTGCCGAAGCCGTTTACGGTAACGGTCAGCAGGGTCTTGCCCTCTTCCATCTTTTCCGCACCGATGACATAGTCATCCCCGGTCAGGGTAATGCCCTTCACGCCGGCGGCGTCACGGCCCATAGGACGGACATCCTTTTCGTTAAAGCAGATGGCCATACCGTTCCGGGTAGCCAGAATGATATTGTCATCACCGGTGGTACGGATCACATTGATCAGATGATCGCCCTCGTCCAAAGTCAGCGCCCGGATACCGCCCTTGCGGTTGGTCTTCAGGGCGATGAAGGGGATCCGCTTGACAGTGCCGTTCTTGGTGCACATCAGCAGGAACTCATTTTCATCAAACTCCCGGGTAATGACCATAGCGGTAACGCTTTCACCGGGATCCAAAGGCAGTACATTGACAATGGCAGTACCTCTTGCGGTACGGCCGGCCTCGGGGATCTGGTAGCCCTTGCGGTGGTGGACACGGCCCTTATCGGTAAAGAAGAGCATATGGTCATGGGTAGAAGCAATGTTCAGACTCTTGACATAGTCCTCTTCCTTCAGATTCTGGGCATTGACACCTCTGCCGCCACGTCCCTGGGTCCGGTAGGTATCCACCGGCATCCGCTTAACATAGCCCTGGTTAGACAGCGTAAAGGCACAAGTCTCTTCCTCGATCAGGTCTTCGATGTCAATCTCGTCCTCGATGTCCTGGATCTCAGTCTTGCGGTCATCGCCGAACTTATCCCGGATCTCGATGAGCTCCTCCCGGAGCACACCACGGAGTTTGGCAGGATCCGCCAGCAGCTCCAGATAGTAAGCGATTTTCTCCTGCAACTCGTTAAATTCGTTCTGCAGCTTTTCTCTGTCCAGACCCTGCAGAGCTTTCAGACGCATATCCAGGATCGCCTGGGCCTGTACCTCATCCAGACCGAACCGCTCGCACAACCGCTGCTTGGCGTCATCGTAAGCGCTGCGGATGATGCGGATGACCTCGTCAATATTATCCTGGGCGATCAGCAAGCCCTCCAACAGATGGGCACGCTCTTTTGCCTTGCGCAGGTCGTACTCTGTCCGCCGGGTCAAAACCTCTTCCTGGTGGCGCAGGTATTCGTCGATGATCTGCCGCAAAGACAAAATCTTCGGCTGCTTCTGATCATCCACCAGTGCCAGCATGATAATGCCGAAGCTACTTTGCAGAGCAGTCTGCTTGAACAGGGTGTTCAGCACCACCTGGGGATTGGCATCCTTTTTCAGCTCGATGACGATCCGCATACCGTTACGGTCCGTCTCATCACGAAGGTCGGAAATGCCTTCCAGGCGCTTATCCTTCACCTGCTCAGCAATATTTTTGATCATCTGGCGCTTGTTGACCTGGTAAGGCAGCTCGGTGACGATGATGCGCATCCGATCCTTGCCAAATTCTTCAAACTCCGTCCGGGCACGAACCACCACCTTGCCGCGGCCGGTGGCGTAAGCGGCATGGATGCCGGAGCGGCCCATAATGATACCGCCGGTTGGAAAGTCAGGGCCGGTCACGTGCTCCATCAGATCTACCATGGTGCATTCCGGATCGTCCAGCACTGCCACGCAGGCGTTGATGACTTCCGTCAGATTGTGAGGCGGAATGTTGGTCGCCATACCAACGGCGATACCGGAAGATCCGTTGACCAGCAGGTTGGGGAACCGGCTTGGCAGAACCCGGGGCTCTTTGCGGCTTTCGTCAAAGTTGGGGTCCCAGTTGACGGTGTCCTTATCGATGTCCCGGAGCATTTCGTTGGACATTTTGGACAGTCTTGCTTCTGTATAACGGTAAGCTGCCGGGGGGTCGCCATCCACGGAGCCGAAGTTGCCGTGGCCGTCCACCAGCATATAACGCATGGAGAAATTCTGAGCCAGACGCACCATTGCGTCATAGACAGAGGCGTCACCATGGGGATGGTATTTACCCAGAACATCACCGACGCAGGTAGCGGACTTCTTGAAAGGCTTGTCGGAGGTCAGACCGCTTTCGTACATGGTGTACAGGATCCGGCGATGGACAGGCTTCAAGCCGTCACGAACATCCGGCAGGGCACGGCCAACGATGACGCTCATGGCGTATTCAATATAGGATTTTTCCATTTCGTCTACCAGGTAGCTTTCGGTGATCACCTGGTCCGGGAACAAAATATCCTCCGGTTTGTAGCTTCGATTATGTGCCAAAATGCGTCACCTCCTTAAATATCAATGTTCACAGCGTATTTGGCGTTGCGTTCGATCCATTCCTTACGGGGCTCCACCTGCTCACCCATGAGCACAGTGAAGATCTCATCAGCCCGGCGGGCATCGTCCAGGGTGATCCGGCGCAGGGTACGCTTTTCCGGGTCCATAGTGGTCTCCCACAGCTCGTGGGGGTCCATTTCACCCAGGCCCTTGAACCGGGAAATGTCCACCTTGGCGCCGCCTTCGCCCCGCATTTCCGCGGAAACCAGGTCACGCTGCTCGTCAGAGTAGGCAACCCGCTCTGTTTTGCCCTTTTTCAGCTTGTACAGCGGCGGCACGGCGGAGTAAACATAGCCGTTTTCGATCAGCGGCCGCATATAACGGAAGAAGAAGGTCAGAAGGAGCGTGCGGATGTGAGCGCCGTCCACGTCAGCATCGGACATGATGATGACCTTGTGGTAGCGCAGTTTTTCAATATCAAATTCTTCGCCGATGCCGGCACCCAGAGCCACGATCAGCGGATACAGCTTGTCGTTGCCGTAAATTTTGTCAGCTCTGGCCTTTTCCACGTTGAGCATTTTACCCCACATGGCCAAAATCGCCTGGAAACGGGAATCTCTGCCCTGGATGGCAGAGCCTGCAGCGGAGTCACCCTCGACGATGTAAATTTCGCACAGGCTGGGGTCACGCTCGTTGCAGTCCTGGAGCTTGTCCGGCATCTGGCCGGATTCCAGGCCGGTCTTGCGGCGGATGGATTCTCTTGCCTTCCGGGCAGCTTCACGAGCCCGGTTTGCCATCATAGCCTTTTCCAGGATCAACTTAGCGGTGGCAGGATGCTCCTCAAAATAGGTTGCCAGCTGGTCATTGACGATCTGGTCAACCAGGGTACGGATATAGGCATTGCCCAATTTTGCCTTGGTCTGGCCCTCAAACTGGGCATCGGTCAGCTTGACCGAGATAATGGCAGTGATACCTTCCCGGCAGTCCTCGCCGGAAACCTTGTCGTCGCCCTTGATCTGACCGTTTTTCAGGCCGTAGTTATTCAGAACTCTGGTCAGTGCGGTCTTAAAGCCGGTTTCGTGCATACCGCCCTCGGGGGTGTTGACCTCGTTGGCGAAGCTGAGCAGAAATTCGTTGTAACCGTCGTTATACTGGATGGCGATTTCAGCAGAGGCATCACCCTTGCTGCCGCTCATATAGATCACATCACCGTGCAGAGGCGTCTTGTTCCGGTTGCACCAGGTGGCAAATTCCCGGATACCGCCTTCGTAGCACATTTTATCAGAAATTTCCTCATCGCCCCGCTTGTCGGCAATGGAAATGTGCAGACCGGCAGTGAGGAACGCCTTTTCCCGCATACGGGTGTGGAGGATCTCGTAGTCATATTCCAGAGTGTCGAACATCTCCGGGTCCGGCTGGAAGGTAACTTCCGTGCCGGTCTTGTCGGTTTTGCCCACAATGGTCATTTCCTGGGTGATGTTGCCCCGGGCGAACTTCATCTCGTAGATGTTGCCGTTTTTGTGGACACGGACCTTCAGCCACTCGGACAGGGCGTTCACAACGGATGCGCCCACGCCATGCAGACCGCCGGAGACCTTGTAGCCGCCACCGCCGAACTTACCGCCTGCGTGAAGCACAGTAAACACGACCTCCAGAGCCGGTTTTCCGGTTTGGGGCTGGATATCTACAGGAATACCACGGCCATCGTCGGTAACTGTAATGGAGTTACCGGGATTGATGGTCACGGTAATATGCTTACAGTATCCTGCCAGGGCTTCGTCGATGGAGTTGTCCACGATCTCATAGACCAGGTGGTGCAAACCACTGCTGGAGGTAGAGCCAATGTACATACCAGGGCGTTTGCGGACAGCTTCCAGACCTTCCAGAACCTGGATTTGGGATCCGCCGTATTCGTTTGTTACTTTCGTTTCTTCAGACATAAATTTTACTCCTGTCCTAGATAATTGCAGTTATACTTTCACTGTTCCCTTTTCAATTTCAACGGTCTTTCCCAGTTTTGTGAACCGGCCGGGTTCGCAGCAGGTGATGAACACCTGTCCGGACACGATCTTGTTCAGCACAAAATCTTGCCGCCCGGGATCCAGCTCGGAAAGCACATCATCCAAAAGCAGTACCGGTTCTTCCCCGGACTCCCGGCGCATCAGTTCCCGCTGCGCCAGCTTCAGACTGATGGCCGCGGTACGGGTCTGACCCTGAGAGCCATAGGCTTTCAGGTCGATACCGGAAAGGGAAACAGAAAAATCATCCTTATGAGGGCCGGTCAAGCACTGGCTGGATTCCAGTTCTGCCCGGTAATGGCTGTCCAGATGCTCCAAAAGGGCCTGGTTTAACTCTGAAACCGGGGCAAATGGATCTCTTACCGTGGAAACCGTCTTATATTCCAAGTGAAAATCCTCCGCGCCACCGGAAAACTGGCTGTGATATTCCCCTGCCGCCTTGCCCAGACTTTCATAAAACCGGGCCCGGTAGCTGATCAGCAGGGCACCAACCTGGCACAATCTGGCATTGTATTCCGGTAAGATCTCCAGCAGAGCTGGATTTTCATGGCGGTCCTTTAAGATCCGGTTTTTCTGCTCCAAGATCCGGTTGTACTCCGTCAGTGCCGCGTCGTAATTGGGCCGCAGCTGGCACAGTGCCTGGTCACCCAACCGGCGCCGGGGGGCAGAGCCGGTTTTCAAGACCATCAGATCTTCCGGGCAGAATAGTACAGTTGACATAATACCGTGAATATCCGCCGCAGACTTTTGCTTGGCACCATTTTTAAAAAGCTGACGGTTTCTGGCACCAGGAAACAGCAGCCAGCGAAGCTCCTGCTGCCGTTCCTGAGAGTAGATACCACCCCGGATCTCGGCAAAATCGCCGCCAAAACGAACCATTTCCGCGGTTTTTTGTGCCCGGAAGCTCTTTCCGGAGCCAAGATAGGCAATGGCTTCCAGCAGATTGGTCTTCCCCTGGGCATTGTCACCCACGATCAGGTTCACACCCTGATCAAAATCCAGGTTTAAGTTTACATAATTCCGGAAATCCCGGAGCTCGATCTCACACAGCCGCATGGATGGTGATCAGATAGGTCTGGCCTTCGTAGGTGAACTTGTCGCCGGGATAGAGCTTTTTACCACGCATAGTGCAAACTTCCCCGTTGACAGACACGAAGCCCTCCTGAATTTCCGCCTTGGCAGCACCGCCGGTGGGCAGGATGTTTGCCAGCTTCATGGCAGATTCCAGCTTGATAAATTCCGTCCCGATGACCACGGGAATGGAATTATCCTTGCGTTTGACTGTTACTTTCATAAATCTCTCCGTTTTATCAGCCATTCTTGATTCTTACAGGCAGGACCATGTAAGAATAGTCGTATTTCTCCTCGGCAGGGGTCAGCACGATGGGGCTCAAACCGTTGGTCAGCTCCAGCACCACTTCCTCAGAAGGAATGACCCGCAGTGCGTCTGCCAGATAGCGGACATTGAAGCCGATCTCCAGATCCTTGCCGTCGCCGGCAATGGCGCAACGGTCTTCCGCGGCACCGATGGTGGTGCTGGTCCGCAGCTGGAGCACCTGGTCGCCGAACACGCAGCGCACCGGGCTCTTATACTTTTCGGAAACGATCAGACCCACACGCTCGATGGAAGAAGCCAGATCAGACACATGGGCAACCAGCTTCACCGGGCAGTTGGTAGGAACCACCTTGCGCCAATCCAGGAAGTCACCCTCCAGCAGACGGCAGATCAAGGTCGCGCCGCCGATCTGGTACAGAATGTGCTTGG
>JAGBEM010000128.1 GCA_017936985.1 Oscillospiraceae bacterium | reverse complement strand
CGTCTGCATGGGAGATCGATCCGTTTTATATAACCAAAATATCCTTTACTGGCTATAATATGCCGCGCTATTCAAATACTCTGATTATCTATAATAAGCCCGGAAGTACCACAGAAACCAACGGTTACCGCAAAGAAAATCACCGTCCTACGGAAGATGCTTTTGCTGCCGCAAGGGCAGGAGATACCTTTGCGGTGGACCATGTTCGGGTATTTGACATCGTGGAATAAGGAGAAAGAAAATGAAGATCACAGACATTAAAACCTTTGTTGTTGACTGCTTCCGTACCAACTGGGTGTTTGTGAAGGTCTACACCGATGAGGGCATTACCGGTGTGGGCGAGGGCACTCTGGAGTACAAGGAGAAGGCCTTGGTAGGAGCTATTGAGCACATCCGGAGTTATCTTTTAGGAAAAGATCCCCGGCAGATCGAAAAGCATTATCACGATATTTACCGGGATGCCTACTGGCGCGGCGGTGCGGTGCTGATGAGCGCCCTGTCTGCTGTGGAGATGGCACTTTGGGATATTTTGGGCAAGTCACTGAATGTTCCTGTGTATCAGCTGCTGGGCGGCAAGGTCAATGAGGATTGCCGCATCTACATCAACGGCTGGTTTGCGGGGGCAAAAGAGCCGGAAGAATTTGGCCAGAAGGCAGCCGAAGCTGTTAAACGCGGTGTTACCGCTATGAAGTGGGATCCCTTTGGCAAGAACTATCTGCAGATCTCCAACAAGGATCTGGATAAGGCGATCCGTTGCATCGCCGCAGTCAGAGAGGCGGTTGGCAATGAGGTGGATTTGCTGATCGAGGCCCATGGCCGGTTTGATGTTCCCACGGGCATTAAGATCGCCCAGGAGGTTGCTCCCTTTAAGCCCATGTTCCTGGAGGAGCCGGTGCCGCCCAACAATCTGGAAGCGCTGGCGGCGGTACGCGAAAAATCTCCGGTGGCCATCTCTGCAGGTGAGCGGCTGTATACAAGATTTGACTACAACGAACTGTTTCGCCGCAGAGCTGCGGACTACATCCAGCCGGATATTTCCCATGCCGGCGGTATTATGGAACTGAAGAAGATCGCCGCCCAGGCTGAGGCAAACTACATTCCTTTTGCGCCCCACAATCCTTCCGGTCCTATCGCCAATGCGGCGACCTTACAGATCGCTGCCTGCTGTCCCAATTTCTGCATTTTGGAGATCATGTACAGTGATGTGGATTACAGAAGATTTATTACCAACGAAAGTCTGGAATACGAAAACGGACGGATGAAGATCGGTAACAAGCCGGGTTTGGGTATTGAACTGAACGAGGAAGAATGTTTGAAGCATCCGTATGTGGAGCACAATCTGCGCCATTATACCGGTGCTCTGACGGACATTCGCCCGGCAAAAACGGAATTCTATTTCTGAGGTGTGCGTATGAAGACTGTACTGATCACCGGTGCCTGCATCAATACAGGTGTGGACATCGTTCATAAATTTGCATCGGAAGGCTATGATGTGATCTTCACCGGCAGAGATCCGCAGAAGGTAAATGCCGCACAGAGCAAATATGAAGCGCAGTTCCCAAATGTGAAGATCCGGGGTTACGCCATCTGTTCTCTGGTGGATGAAAGAACCGTTGACGAGGCGGCGGTTGGGCAGATGTTTGCGGATCTGGATGCGCAAGGCGTTTTTGTGGAAACCCTGGTGCTGAATGCTGCCGATCAAGGACTGGGAATGAAGGTTTTTGAAAATCCACTGACGGATTTTATGAAGGTCATCAACACCAATGTGGTTTGGAATTACTGCATGGCAGAACATGCTGCCAAAAGAATGAAGGAACACGGTGGCGGCAATATCGTGTGCGTAAACTCCAACACCGCATACAGAGCGATTCCTGACCGGGTGGCATATATTGCCTCCAAAGGTGGTCAGCTGGGCATGATGCGGGCGCTGGCGCTGGATCTGGGAAAATACAATATCCGGGTCAACGCGGTATTGCCCGGCATGATCAAAACTGACAGATGGGACAAAAATCCGGACTTTTACGCAAAGGTTCCGTCCCGGTATACGCCCATCGGAGATGTGGCGGTGGGTGCAGATATTGCCGATGCGGTCTATTATTTCGCTGCCTTCGCCCGGAACACCACTGGCGCAGAACTGGTGGTGGACGGGGGCAATAATATTCAGCTGTATCCCATGATCCCAGAGGTATGATATGAAAATTACTTGGCTTGGACAAGCAGGACTGCTGATGGAAACCGGTGGCAAAATCATTTTGATTGATCCGTATCTGTCGGACAATGTCAAGAATTTTGAGCCGCAGAATTACCGCAGAGTTCCTGTGGAGGAGCGCTTTCTGCAGATAAAGCCAGATGTGATCGTGATCACCCACAATCATTTGGATCATCTGGACAAGGAAACGCTGAAACACTATCTGACGGAGGAGGCAAGCTGCCTGGTGCTTGTACCAAACGGCGGTTGGCAGGAAGTCAGGAAGTTCGGTGGCGGCAGCAATTATGTGCTGTTTAACTGCGGAACGGTGTGGACAGAAGACACTGTTCGGTTTACCGCAGTCAAGGCGGAACATTCTGATCCTTGTGCCATCGGCGTGATCATCAGCGCAGAAGAGAAGAATTATTACATTACAGGTGACACCCTTTACAATGAATCGGTATTTGCCAGTCTGCCGGAACTGCCGTTGAAGGCGGTATTTCTACCCATCAACGGCCTTGGCAACAATATGAATGCTACCGACGCTGCCATCTTCGCAAAGCGCACCGGAGCAAAATATGCCGTACCTTTTCATGTGGGATTGTTTGATACGATCGACCCCAATTGTTTTGCTTTCGACAATAAGATTGTTCCCGAAATCTACCGGGAAATTGCTTTCAAGGAGGATACAATATGAATTCCAATTTGCGACACGAAAAACTAAGCACCCAGTTGTGCGTCATCGGTGGTGGTCTGGCAGGCTCTTTTGCTGCGCTGGCAGCGGCGCGCCGTGGTACAAAGGTCATCTTAATTCAAGATCGTCCTATGCTGGGCGGCAATGCCTCTTCCGAGATCCGGATGTGGGTCCGGGGGGCGCAGGGTATTTTTAACCGGGAGTCCGGTTTGATCAGCGAGCTGGAGGAGCGGAATATCCACGGCAATCCGACCTTAGTACATTCTCTTTTTGATGCGACTCTTTACGGTATGCTTCGTGATAATCCCAATATCCAAATCCTTCTGAACTGCTCTTGCTCCGATGCAAAGATGAACGGCACAAAAATCCAATCGGTCACCGCGTGGCAGAGCACTACTTACACATGGTTCACAGTGGAAGCGGACATTTTTATGGATTGCTCCGGCGACAGTATTCTGGCGCCTCTGACTGGCGCGGAGTATCGTCATGGCCGGGAATCCAAGGATGAATTCGGTGAAACCATGGCGCAGGAAACCGAGGACAGCTGTACCATGGGTATGTCCATTATTCTTGCTGCCCGGGAAACCGATCATCCGGTGAAGTTCACACCGCCTGCCTTTGCGTCTTACTATCCTACCGACGAGTCCTTCTCCGGCAATGCGATCAAGGCTATGGGCGACCAGACCCGTGATCACAATGTAGGCACCAGCAAATGTAACCTATGGTGGGTGGAGCTGGGCGGCAATATGGATACCATCCACGATGCCGATCGACTCCGTGACAGATTGCTTGCCAATATTTACGGCGTGTGGGATCACATCAAAAACCACGGCGACCACGGCAAAGAAAACTGGGATCTGGAGTGGGTTGGCTTCCTGCCCGGCAAGCGGGAGTCCCGTCGGTACATTGGTGATGTGATCGTCACGGAACATGATGTCATTGCCGGCGGTCATTTTGAGGACGAAGTTGCCTACGGCGGCTGGCCGTTGGATGACCATAACCCCTACGGTATGGAGAAGAATCCGTACAGCAATGCACCCTCCTATATGATTCCTTTGAAAGAGCCCTACGGTATTCCTTACCGGGCGTTGTATTCAAAGAATATCGAGAATTTGATGTTCGCAGGCAGAAACATCAGCGTGACCCACGCGGCACTTTCGTCCTGCCGCGTCATGGCGACCTGTGCGCTGCTGGGACAGGCCTGCGGTACCGGCGCGGCTATTGCCCTGCAGTACGGCTGCAGCCCCAGAGGTGTCTATACCGACCACCTGAAGGAACTGCAAAGCGCCCTGTTGGAAGATGGTGTATTCCTGCCCCATATTGCCCGTACGGTCAGCCAGCAGACCCTCCGTGCCAAGCTGAATATTTCCGATGCAGAGCGTGAGGTTCTATTCAATGGCATTGAGCGTCCCCGTAAAATCGCCGGAGAAAACGGCATTGTTCAGCAGGTGGGCGGGAGCTTGAGCTTTACCTTCGACGAAGCAGAGCAAATCGGTTCTCTTCGCCTGCGTTTTGACCCGGATTATTCCCGCCGCAGTGTATCTGACAATATGAAGATGCGTGTCTTTGCCATGAAGCTGCATACCGGCAAGGACTTTGTGCCCGTCCGGGTGGCAAATACCATCGTCAAGGACTTCGTGATCTATGCTGATGGAGCAGAGGTCTGCCGGGTTGAGAACAACTACCTATCCCATGTCACCATTCCACTGAATATTTCCGCCAAGGAAATTCGTATTCAGTGGCTTGCGACCAATGGCGCGGAAGAGGTTCGATTGTTTGCGGCGGACTTTATCTAAGGATGGTGAACCTTTGGTCAAATTTCGTGATTGGATTGACAAGTGTTTGGCCCTATCGTAAAGTGTAATAGTAACAATGGAGCGTTATTCCTGCGAATTCTATCATGAAGGAGAAAACACCATGAAGCAGACAATTAGGGTTTTATCGTTCTTTTTGGCGCTGGTGCTTGCGCTTGCTGTTCCGGTAGCGGCAGATGAAGCGCAGGCCAAGAAGTACGAGCCGACTGCAAACTATGAAGAAATCGTAGCCAGCAGCACAAATCCGGAGCAAAAGCCTTATGGCGCCTGGAAAGCCGGTACGAATAAGGTATACAGCCTTCTGAATGTGATTCCGGCAGATCAGATCGTGAAAACACAGGGCTTCTCCAGTGGTGACTACAACTACTATAAGGATTCCACCACCAACAACCAGTTCGGCGTGGCGATCAATGGCCCTTACAAAAACTCCGGCCAGGGCTTTGCTTTGGGTAACGGCGTTACCTTTGAAGAGGGCTTCGGTACCCATCCCAAGAAAAATCAGGCAGAGGTTTATATCAATATTGATGTATCTAAATACACCGATGCCAGCGGTGAGTATCAGTGTGACACCTTCTATGCCTGTGTTGCGCTGACCAATACGGCTTCTCCCGGTGTGTATTTCCAGGTGTTTGCCGACTACGGCGACGGAAAATACAAGCACATTGCTAACTCTTCTGTGATCACTCAGAAGAAGCGCGGTGAATTCAATGTGGATATTGCCGGCGTAAAGACGCTGCGGTTGGTAGTTATCACCGCAACTATGTCCAATGACAGCTCTGCCTGCGCATGGTTGTCTCCCTGCATTTTCAAGGCAGATACTGCTGCCACAAAGCCGGCTACACCCACCAACAAGCAGCCGGGTGAGATGCAGACTTACGAGGCTACCGATAACTATGAGATTCTGCTGTGGAGCAAGGATAATCCTTTCACAAAGCCATTTGGTCCCTGGAAGGCTGGCGTGAATACCGTTTACAGCGTGATGGATCTGATCCCTGAGGAGAAGATCGCAAGGACAGATGGTGTGCCCGGCGGTGATTACTACTACTATACGGATTCCACCACAATGAATGAATACGGCGCCACCATTAATGGCCCGTTCAAAAAGTCTGCCAAGAATTTCCTGGTTGGTGGCAATATCTCCTTTGATAAGGGCTTTGGTACCCATCCCAAGGCAAAACAGGAGCAGACCTACATTGATCTGGATGTGTCTGTTTATACAGATCCGAATGGAGAATACCAGTGCGACACCTTCTATTCCTGCGTTGGTCTGACCAATACGGCATCTGCAGGTGTATACTTCCAGGTGTTTGCGGATTACGGTGACGGAAAGTTTAAGCATGTTGCAAACTCTGAGGAGATCGTGCTGGCCAGCATCGGCGAGTTCAATGTGGACATTACCGGTGTCAAGACCCTTCGGTTGGTAGTAATTACATCCACAACCTCCAATAGTTCCAGTGCCAGTGCATGGCTCAATCCGTGCATTTTTAAAGCAGATGCCAATGCGGAGAAAACCTCCCATAAGGAATATGATCCTTACGAGGAATACGCTACAGAGGATCCTGCCAACATTCCTACCGTAGACCTGTTTAAGCCGATTGAGAAAGAGGACAGTGACGGCACTTTGGGTATCGTGATCGGCGTAGCAGCGGTGGTTCTGGTGGTGCTTGCTGTGGGCGTTGTGCTGGTCGTTAAGCGGAAGAAGAAAAGCTGATTTCAGGAAAGGAGTAAGATTATGAAGAAATTTCTGCTTGTTTTACTGTGTCTTGTGATCGTGCTGCCTTGCTTTACTGCATGTAATGGAGATGCAAATATACCCGGTGAGAAAATCTCTGATTATACCATCATCCTTTCCAAGGATGCCGGTGCGGAGGAGAAGCAGCAAAGCCGAGTGCTGGTAAACTATATTACTAATCATACCGGTGTTACCCCAACGGTGAAAACCGATGAAGAAGTAGCAGCCAGTGATAAGTCCAAAGAAATCCTGATCGGCAAGACCAACAGAACAGAAAGCACCAAGGCGCTGGAAGCTGTTGGTGAAAACGGTTTTGCTGTGAAGTTCAGCGGCAGCAAGCTGGTACTGGCTGGTACAAGCGATGCCATCAGTGCGGATGCTGTGCAGTGGTTTATCAAGAACTATGTACAGGAAAAGTCCGGTGAAAAGTACATTCTGATGGATGAAACACTGGATGTGGTGAAGACCTATACCCCTGTGAAGCTGGCTGCAGCCAGTATCTGCAATTTCAGTATCGTTTACAGCGAGAACCTGGACGATAATAATGGCAAACCCACAGAGCCGGAGGTCAGCTATGAGAACGGCGGCATTGATTATGAGGTGCAGCTTGCTCTGGATATCCAGGCAGCCTTGGAAAAGCTGACCGGTGGGAAGGTCACGGTCAAGAGTGATGATCAGCCGGAATCCGGTCCGGAGATCCTTGTGGGCAAGACCAACCGTTCTGCCTATAAAAAAGTGATCTCTCAGGTGGGATACACCCAGTACGGCGTAGGCTATGCGGACGGTTCTATCGTCGTGGCAGGCCACAGTACCGCTGCCAACGTGATGGCATGCGAATATTTTGTAGAGCTGATCAACGACAACAAGGCGGATATGACGCTTTGTCTGGGTGAGGCAAGCACCAGAAGCAATGCCAAATGGATCAGCGCATTTCCTGCCTATGACGGCGGTATCGTCAGAGGCACTTCCGAGTGTTTTGGTGACGAACTGCAGTATTACATCACCAACACCAATGAGGAGCAGTACCGTGCCTACTGCAGCAAGCTGGAGGCCAATGGCTACAAGGTACATATGTCCAATGAGGTGTCCGGCGTGCTGATCTCCAACACCTACATGAATGACAAAACTGTGATCCATGTGTACTACGCCCATGCAACGGATGAGACCCGTCTGATCGTCGGCAACCTGAGCAAGGTTACCTACCCCGGTGCCGGTGGAGAAAGCTACAAGAAGGTCACAGATGTACAGATCACCCAGCTGCAGCTTGATTTTAACACAAATTCCGGCGGTATGGGTTATGTGATTACCCTGGAGGATGGTTCTTTCCTGCTGATTGACAGCGGTAGTTCCACGAACTCCAGTTCTTCCACTGCCAACAAGGACCATGTGCGGATCTGGAATTTGCTGAATCAGCTGAATAAGCGGGAGGATGGCCAGATCATTATCCGCGGCTGGTTTATTACCCATTCTCACGCGGATCACATTGCAGTATATCAGAAGTTCTGCGAGAGCTATGGACAGAAGGTGACCATAGAGAATTACTATGAGTGCGTGGTGCCGGAGTCTGTTGGCTATAACTCCAAGAATCCCGGTTCGGTTACTGTGAAGGCGACTTCCTTGCATACCGGTATGAAAATGGAATTGTACGGTGTGGAAGTCGAAGTGCTGTACACGGTGGAGGATATGTATCCCAGAACCCTGCGTTACTTCAATGACGCTTCTTCTGTGTTCAAGATCACTGCCAACAATACTACAGCACTTTTCCTTGGCGATGCCTGTGACAAGGCTTCCGATATCATATCTGACCGCTACGGCGAGTATCTGAAGAGCGATATGGTCCAGGTGGCACACCATGCCAATATCGGTGCCACAACGGAACTGTACGATTTCATCGATCCGACCATCGCATTCTGGCCCACCAGCGAGAAGCTGTTCAATCAGTTGATCACCGGCGAGGGCAATCAGCGCTTCTATGAGGTCAACTATAAGCTGTATCGCCAGATGCGTGTGGAAGAAAACTACACCTGCAGCGATTACAGCGTAACGCTGACTATCACGGAAGATGGCTATGTGCCGGGTTCTGCGGTAAAGCAGGTAGTAAGCTCGGTGGATCAATATAAGTGACACCAAGAAGAATCAATAAAAAGCCGCCCATCTGGGCGGCTTTTTATTATGCCAGGATTTGTGCAGTGGTTTCGTCTTCGTACTGGCGGGTGTAGAGCTCGTAGTAGTAGCCCCGGAGCTGCAGCAGTTGGGGATGGGTGCCTTGCTCCACGATCTTGCCGTCTTTCACCACCAGGATCATATCGGCGTTGCGGACGGTGGAAAGCCTGTGGGCGATCATGAGGGAGGTTCTTCCGTCTGTGACACTTTCCATGGCGGCTTGGATCTTGGCTTCCGTCATGGTATCTACAGAGGCGGTAGCTTCGTCCAGAATCAGGATCTGGGGATCCGCCAGAACAGCCCGGGCAAAGGAGATCAACTGCTTTTCACCGGTGGAAAGCAGGTCGCCGCCTTCACCCACATCGGTATCCAGACCGTTTTCCAGGTGAGCGATCACATCCTCGGCAGATACGGCGCGGATGGCGTTCCAAATCTGTTCTTCTGTTGCGTCCGGGTTTCCCATGAGCAGGTTTTCCCGGACTGTGCCGGAGAACAGGTGGGGAGTCTGCAGTACATAGCCGATGGCGCTGTGGAGCCACAGCTGGGAGCGCTCCCGGGCATCCCGGCCATCGATGAGTACCTGACCCTGGGTAGGCTCATAAAACCGGCAGACCAGATTGACAAGGGTGGATTTGCCTGCACCGGTCTCGCCGACAATGGCCAGGTGGGTGCCGAAGGGGACTTTTAGGGAAAAATTTTCCAAAACTGTCTCCTCGCCATCCGGATACTGGAAGGTTACATCCCGGAATTCAATGTCACCGCGAATGGGTTCCCAGTTTTCCTTTTTGGGATCGAGGCTGTCGCCATATTTTGCGATGACTTCGGGGGTGTCGATGACATCGGATTTTACCGCTAGCAGATTGGTGAAGCGCTCAATGTTGACCTGGGTAGTAATCAGGTCGGAAATGATGTCCACCAGCCAGCGCAAAGGCTCCATCATGCCCATAGCGTAGGACATGAATACGGAAAATGTACCGATCTGGTCTGCGGCGATATAGCCGCCTTTCCACAGGACGATGGCCAAGGCTACGCTTGAAGCAAAATTCATGGTGCCGGCAAACAGGCCGCGAAGCCGGGAGGCCTCCATGGTCTTTTTACGCATATTTTGTGTTTCATCCATGAAGCGTTGCTCCATTTTTTCTTCAATAGCCAGGGATTTAATGGTCTTTGCGCCGGTGATGCCTTCGTTAAAATTGCTGGTGATCCGGGAGTTGACTTCCCGGACTTCCCGGTTGACCTTGATCAGCTTTTTCTGGAAGATGGCAAACAGGACAACCAAAAGGGGTAGGATGGAAAGTACCATAGCTGCCAGACCGGGGTTCAGCACGATCATCACTACAATAGCACCGATGAGGTAGGAAATGCGCCAGACGCAGTCTACCAGCGTCCAGCTGACCAGACTGCCGATCCGGGAGGTGTCGCTCATGAGACGGGCATGGATATAGCCTACACTATTTTGGTTGAAGTAGGAAAAGGACAGTGTTTGCAGGTGTTCAAAGCCGGTCTGCCGAAGCTGCCGGTTGACACGCATTTCCACTATAGTGGCCAGGGCGCAGGAAATGTAGTTGGACACAGCTGCTACAAGGATGGTCAACAGATACAGCACCACAAAGATCACAACGGTATCAAAGATGCCCAAGCCGATGAAGTGGTCTAAGGCGTAGCGCTGAAACAAAGGGAGAATGATGTCGGTAGCGCTGCCCATCAGACCGAAAAAGATCATGATGAATATTTGATTTTTTACTTTGGCAAGGAAGGGAAGGATCTTACCAATACCAAAGAATTTTAAGTGTTTGGTTTCATTTGCTTCCATTAGGCAGTCACCTCCTTGGAACCGCTCTGGGTCTCGTAGATCTTCTGGTAGATGCCGCCGGCTGACTTCAGCTGCTCGTGAGTGCCTTCCTCCACGATACGGCCCCGGTCAAGGACAAGGATCTTGTCTGCGGCAGAGAGGGTGGTAATGCGGTGAGAGATCAGGATCACGCTGGCCTTGCCAAAGCGTTTGGAAATGGCCTGGCGGATCTTTGCGTCGGTTTGGGTATCCACTGCGGACAGGGAATCGTCAAAAATCATGATGGGGGTGTCGTTGGTCAGCATCCGGGCGATGGCTGCACGCTGCTTCTGGCCGCCGGAGAGAGTCACGCCCCGTTCGCCCACCACTGTGTCATAGCCCTGGGCAAAGGAGGTGACGGTTTCGTCCAGAGCAGCTGCAGCTGCGGCGGAGCGGATGGCTTCCATGTCCATTTCCGCAGAAGCGATACCGATGTTTTCAGCGATGGTCCGGGAGAAAAGGTAGGGCTCCTGGAGCACCATGCCGATGTTCCGGCGCAGATGCTGCGTGCGGATGTTTCGAATATCTGTACCGCCGATGGTGATTCTGCCGCTGTTTTCCGGCAGCAGGTACAGCTTATCCAGCAGCAGCATTAGCGTAGATTTACCGCTTCCGGTGCCGCCCAGGATGCCCAGGGTAGTGCCGGCTTTCATAGTGAAGCTGATGTCGTGGAGCAGCTGGGGGGCATTGTCGTAAGCAAAATTTACATGCTCAAAGCAGATGTCGCCGTCCATGGGCGCGTCGATCGCGTCGGGTT
This sequence comes from Oscillospiraceae bacterium, assembly GCA_017936985.1. Next base: position 2,983 of record JAGBEM010000128.1, on the reverse strand, counting down.
CGTCCTGCTCAATGGGGGAGTTCATGATGTAGGCCACCCGGTCGATGGAAACGCCGGCCTTGCTCATTTCAGAGATCATGCGTCCCAGCATACGAATCGGCCAGACCAGTTGGGCGTTGTAAGAGATGAATGCGATATATTCGCCTTCGCTGAGGCTGCCGTTTACACAGAAAACAGCGCCGAATACCACCACTAGCATGACCTGGATTCCGGACAGCACATCGGAGGTGCTCCAGAACCGGGACATGATCTTTGCCATTTTCTCCCAGAGCAGAGTGTAGTGGTCGTTCTGCTTTTTAAATTTATCGATCTCGGAACGCTCCTGGCCAAAGGCCCGGACTACCCGGACGCCTGTAAGATTTTCCTGGGCCATGGCAGAAAGTTTACCTTCGTTTTCGTCGCAGTCCATAAAACCGTCATGGACCTTTTTGTGAAAGCGGAAGGAATAGATCAGGACTACAGGGGTTGGGATCAGTGCGATCAGGGTCAATAAAGGATGCATGGAGGACATGAAGGTGATCGACAGCACCAAAAGAAGGACAATGCGGAAAATGGAGGTCAGCTGCTCAGACAGGAAGTTTTTGGTAGTGTCGATGTCTGATGTACAGCGCTGGATGATGTCGCCGGTGCGGTTCTTCATGTGCCAGGAGAAGGGGAGATGTTGGATGTGGGAAAACAGCCGGTCGCGCATGGTTTTGACCAGGGTTTCCGATGCCATGGTGTTGAACACCCGGAACAGATACTGGGAGATGACCTGGAAGGCTGCCACGATGATGACTGCTAGTGCCATGATCCACAGATTTTGACCCAGATAGTCAAAACCGCCGATGCGGTTTACCAGATCCATAATGAAGGCTGGGAAGTCGCCTTCTTCACCGCTGATAGCGCAGTCCACAGCGGCGCGGATGATCTGGGGTTGGAGCATATCTGCCAGGGCGGTAATGCCGGCAGCCAGAACACTGATCAGAAAATAGCGTTTTGCTCCTTTCAGGAATTGCCACAGAAGAGTAAAGGTTTGCCTCTTTGCGGCATTGGGGGTATGTGGTTTCATTTTTTACTCTCCGTTTCTTGATATGTGCATACTTTTACAGGTGGGTCAGTCTGCAAAAGAAATTGCCTGCAAAGCGCAAAAAAAGGGCGCAGGCAGAAGCCTGCGCCCAGAAAATACACACCCATGGCATAACTATGCCTGGATCGACCTCAAAGGAGCAAAGCTTCTATTCGTTGTGATATTCATGTTGATGGACATATGCTTCACTCCTTTCTTTCAAAATTTACCAGTATCATAGCACCGGTTAATGAATGTGTCAAGATTTATTTTCGTGTAAGAACAAATGATTTGTAAAAGATGAATGTATGTGGCGTTTTTAGCAAAAGATATGCCCGCATCCATTCTTTTATCCCAAAAGGACCTCACCTGTGAGCATATCAACAAACCATGCATTGGTATACATTTTATCCTCAGCGATGACCCAGCATGGCCGAGATACGCCATTCACCTGAATATATGCACTGAAGATTTCAAAATTTTCGTATGGTTCGCAGCAGGTACCATGGCGGGAATCCCATTGATTCAGATAGATATGATATGCATCTTCAGCGGAGATGGGTTTTGCGTCTTTGGTAAGTTTGGTGGTTTCAATGTTTCGCCAGAGATATCGCAGAGAGCGGAGGCCTTGCTTATCAAAGGAAAGAATAATCCCGTCTTCTTGATCAGATATTACATCAACACCGTTAAAAACCCGATAGAAGAACACATCAATCCAGATAGTTTCCGGTTGCGAAGTTTTCCCTTCGGCAGGATCTATCTGAGAACGGATCACGCGGCTGACATAAGTACGATACGCATCGTTGGGTAACAGCCCCCATTCATTCAGATACGCTGTTGCCTGGCGGACTGCGTCATCGTCGGTCATTTGGATCGGGACTTGCTCGCCGCTTTCAGAACGATAATATGTAATTGCGCCATTGTCGCTGACGTGGAAGGAACTATTACCGGACATATCTAGTTTGTTTTCAATTTGCGCTGATTTTTCCAGTAAATCATTGGATACTATTGAGAAGGAGGGAACTGTGTACGGATCAAATGTGTCTTCTTTTGCAGCACAGCCATTAAGCAAAAACAATGTAAAAACGGCTAGTAGCATTACAACAGAGAGGAGTTTTTTGTGACAATTCATAAGTACACCTCCATTCAAGTTGCGGCCAGTTAGACATTAAACAGGAAGTTGACGATGTCGCCGTCTTTCATGACGTATTCCTTACCCTCACTGCGAACTTTGCCCAGGGACTTGGCGTTTGCCATGGAGCCGCACTCTTTCATGTCATCAAAGGCGATGACCTCGGCACGGATGAAGCCCCGCTCAAAATCGGTATGGATCTTACCAGCGGCCTGGGGCGCCTTGGTGCCTTTCTTGATGGTCCAGGCGCGGCACTCGTCAGAACCGGCGGTCAGGAAGGAGATCAGACCCAGCAATGCGTAAGATCTGCGGATCAGTCGGTCCAGTCCGGATTCGTTTACACCAAGTTCTTCCATGAACATGGCTTTTTCGTCGGGATCGTCCAGCTCGGCAATATCTGCTTCCAGCTTGGCACAGATGGGAAGCAGCTCGCTGCCTTCTTCTGCGGCCAGGGTCTTGACTGCCATGTAGTGGCGATTGTTTTCCGGCTCGTTGATCTCGTTTTCGGCGAGGTTTGCAACATAAATGGTCTTTTTCAGGGTCAGCAGGTCAGATGTGCCGATGAGAGCAAGGTCTTCTGCGTCATCCGTAAAGGTCCGCGCCAGCTTGCCGGCGTTCAGGTGGGCCAGCAGGTCTGTGAACACTTCTACTTCGTGGGCAAACTTTTTGTCGCCGCCCTTCATGGCCTTCTGGGCTTTATCGATGCGGCGCTCTACCATTTCGATGTCCGCCATCACAAGCTCCAGATTGATGATATCGATGTCCCGGAGAGGATCGGTGGAGCCTTCCACATGGGTCACGTT
>JAGBEM010000127.1 GCA_017936985.1 Oscillospiraceae bacterium | reverse complement strand
CTATGCATTCTACAACATGGCAGTTCGACAAATCCAAAGGAGTGTTCACTACACGACAGCCTAGAAATGCGGATACAAATGCTATTGAAATAATTGATATTAACGACGATTGCTATATCGAAATTTTCTTCAATCATAATGTATATACATATGATATCATGGAAATAGATTTTGATGATTATTTTGGTATGTACTATTGGGCTCCCGCCATAAATGTTTTGCCGACGGGTATGTATGATACTAAGGAAAAGGCAATTGCTGCTGCAAGAGAAACATTGGAATGTCGTGCGAAACTGCAATAACTGTGTAAGAGTTCGAATTCATACGCAAAACTGCTGAAAATATCTTTTTTGTAGCCCATAGACATAAAAAGACCGCACCTTATGGTGTGGTCTTTTTATGCAATGAGGGGGATTTGAATAATCTAAATGCAACAGTCCGGTGTGGCATTTCAAACTACACTGAGATTTGTACAAAGCCAAAACCATTATTGTCTTGCAATCTTTACAAAATCCGCTACAATATAAGAAAACACACTTGAGGTGGTTATATGGGAAAATATACCATTGGCCTGGACTACGGAACCCTGTCCGCAAGAGCGTTGCTTTTGAATATCGAAACCGGCGATGAGGTTGCTGTATCGGAATTTATTTATCCCCACGCCATTTTGCAGCCGGCGTTCTTTTCCTTGCAGAAGCTCGAAACAAATTTGTCCCTGGAACATCCTCAGGATTACTTAGATGCGCTGCAGTTTGCGATCCACGATGTAATGGAAAAGGCCGGCGTTTCTGCCGATGAGATCTGCGGCATTGGATTTGACTTTACTTCCTGCAGTGCTCTTCCCGTATTGGAGGACGGAACGCCGCTTTGCTTCCTGGAGGAATTCGCACAAGAGCCCCACGCTTATGTGAAGCTGTGGAATTCCTACAGTGCCCAGGAAGAAGCCGAGATCATTACAAAGATCGCTGCTGAACGTGGCGAAGAATGGCTGAAGCTGTTCTCTGGTAAGGTTTCTGCTGAGTGGCTGCTTCCAAAGCTGTACGAAACACTTCGTAAGGCTACCGGTGTGTACAAAAAAACCGCTCGATTCCTGGAATACGGTGACTGGATCATCTGGCTCCTGACCGGCAGGCAGGTAGGCAGTGCTTCCTTTGCCGGCTTTAAAGCCCTATGGAATCCCCAGACAGGATATCCCTCCAACGAATTCTGGGCAGCAGTAGATCCCAGACTGGACGGCATTATTGGCACAAAGATCTGCACAGACATAAAAGCAGCCGGCACATTGGCAGGTTACATAGATCAACGGGGGCATGAACTGACCGGACTGAACATAGGAACACCGGTAAGCCTGCCTTTGATCGATGCCCATGCACCCATGTGCTCTTCCGGCGCAGTAGGGCCGGGTCAACTTCTGCTGACACTGGGAACTTCCGCAGGCTTCATCATTATGGATAAGGAGCAGCGGCAGATCGATGGTATTTTTAGCAGCACCCAGGACGGTATTTTGCCGAATCTTACGGCCTACGATGGCAGTCAGCCAAGCATGGGCAACACCTTTGCCTGGTATATGGAAAACTTCCTGCCGGAAAGCTACGCAGAAGAAGCAAGGGCGCGTGGCATTGGTAAGTTCCAGCTGATGGATGAGAAGGCTTCCCTGCTGCCTCCCGGCTCCAATGGATTGTTGGTTCTGGACTGGTGGAACGGAAACCGGACGCCTTACAACGATTTCGACCTTTCCGGTATGATACTGGGTCTGACTCTGAAAACGAAACCGGAAGAGATCTACCGGGCGATCATCGAATCCTGCGCCTATGCTACACGGACTGTACGGGATCTTTACCAGAATGGTGGAATCATCATTCACGCGATTCGCGCCGGTGGCGGTATTGCAAGAAAGAATCCTATGCTGATGCAAATTTACGCAGATGTACTGGGAATGCCTATTCAGGTTGCAGACAGCGCCCAGCCCGGCGCCAAGGGCGGTGCGATCTTTGCAGCAGCTGTCAGCGGACAGTTTGCAGATATTTATGACGCTGCAATGGCACTCTCTGACCGCTGCGAAACAGTTTATTTGCCAAATTCCGAGCGCACAAAGAAATATGATGCTTTGTACGACGAATACCGGCGTCTTGCCAAGTATTTTGCTGAAGGCGGCAATCCTGTCATGAAACACCTGCGGAGTATATAAGCTGTGGCGAGGCCAAATCACCGGCCTCGCCGTTTTTATCCGTGCTTTCTTTGGATATAATAGGTCTATTCATGAAATGTTTATACCTTTTTCCATAAATTGCGGTATAATAAATTGTAATGCTATAATTAAGGGTGTGCAAAATGATCAAATTGAGTGTCAAAAAGCCGTTCACAATATTGGTCGCTGTGATCATGGTGATCGTATTGGGCGTGGTATCCATCATGGGAATGACTGCGGATCTGCTTCCGCCTATGAGTCTTCCCTATTTGATGGTCGTCACCACCTATCCGGGCGCCAGTCCGGAACGTGTGGAAGAAGATGTGGTACGGCCTCTAGAAAGTGCGCTGGGTACCATCAGCGGCGTGACCAATGTGTATTCTACCTGTGCGGAAAATTTTGGCATGGTACAGCTGGAATTTGAAGAAGATACGGATATGGATTCCACCATGGTCAAGGTATCCAGCGCTTTGCAGGAAGCATCCGTCTCTCTTCCCGATATGTGCAGCACACCTTCCATCATTGAGCTGAGCATGGACATGATGGCTACTATGTATGTGTCTGTCAGCCGGGAGGGCTATGACATTTATGAGCTTTCCGGTTTTGTAAAAAACACTGTGCAGCCTTATCTGGAGCGGCAGGAGGGTGTAGCACAGATCAGCCCTATCGGCCTGGTAGAACAAAGCATTCATGTACAGCTGGATCCAAATAAGATCAACACGCTGAATAGCAAGCTGTTGGAAACAGTCAATTCCGCTCTGGCCAGCGCAGCTGCGGAGTTGGATGCCGCTGAAAAACAGGTTGCCGACGGCAAAGCAGAACTGGAAAAGGCACAGTCCTCTTTCGGTCAAACCATGGCAGACACCCTTTTTGGACAAATCGAAGACAGTGTGGATGAATCTTCCAAAGAACTAAAAACTGAGATCAACACCCTTTTGACACAGATCAAAGCCCTTCGGGCGCAATTTACTGACGGACAGATCGGTCAGGAATTGGATTCTCTGATCCTGGAGCTTGAGAATATAGCCAAGTTGCTGGAAAGCGAAGCACTTTCTGCGGAGGATCTGCTGCTGATCACAGGCAGTCTTCGGGCAATCACCGAAGATGTGAAACAGCTTTTGGCGCTGATTTCCGCTGAAGAAGAGCAAGGCTCCGCAACTGCATCTCTGGAGCAGCTGCGCACTCAGCTTTCTCAGATCGAGAAAAGTTTGGAGGAGCTTTCCAAGACGCTGGATTCCGTGCCGGACATTCTGGCAGGTCTTGAGGATGCGTATGCCGGGCTGACCCAGGCTCAGCTGGAAGCGGCTGTGGGATTTGCCACTGCCAGCACGCAGCTTGCTGACGCACAGGCCCAGCTTGCCCAGGCCCGTGCCCAATATGACACCGCTGCAAAGCAGGCGCTGGAAAACGCCAATCTGAGCCAGCTTCTCAGCATCAACACCCTTTCTCAACTGATCTACGCACAGAACTTCTCTATGCCAGCAGGTTATATAGACGATGCCGAGGACAACAGCTGGCTGCTGAAGGTGGGCGATACCTTTGAAACCATGGAGGATATTTCTTCTGCCCTGCTGGTCAGCATGGACGGTATCGGAGAAGTCCGTCTGTCAGATGTGGCTACCGTTACCGTCATTGATAACGCCGGAGAAAGCTACGCGCGGTTTAACGGTGAACAATCCATTGTGCTGTGCATTTACAAAAACGGCACCTCCGGCACCAACGAGACCGCAAACAACTGCCTTGCCGCCTTTGAAGAACTGGAAAGCAAATACGAAGGGGCTAAGCTGGTTTCTCTGATGAACCAGGGCAGCTATATCGACATTATCATCAACTCTGTTTTATCCAGCATGATCACTGGTGCGCTGCTGGCGATCATTATTCTGGCGCTGTTTTTGAAGGATGTAAAGCCTACGCTTGTGGTCGGTATCAGTATTCCCCTTTCTGTTCTGTTTGCACTGGTACTGATGTACTTTACAAACATTTCTCTGAACATGATGACTCTGTCCGGTCTGGCACTGGGCATTGGTATGCTGGTGGACAATTCGGTGGTCGTCATCGAGAACATCTACCGGCTTCGCGGCCGGGGCGTCAGCGCACCCAGAGCGGCTGTACAGGGCACCAAGCAGGTTGCCGGTGCCATCATCTCCTCTACCTTGACTACCGTCTGCGTATTTTTGCCACTGGTGTTTACCACCGGCATGGTAAGAGAGCTTCTGCTTCCTCTGGGACTATGCATCGGCTACTGCCTGATGGCATCGCTGATTGTGGCACTGACGGTCGTGCCTGCTGCGGCATCCACCATGCTGAAAAACTCCAAGCCAAAGCAGCACAAGCTCTTTGATCGGTTCTTGGAAGCCTATGGAAAGTTCCTTAACTGGTGTTTGAATCACAAGGCAGTGCCACTGAGTGTCAGCATCGGACTGCTGGTCGGATGCATTATCGTGGTTTTGAATATGGGTATCGTGCTGATCCCGGAAATGACCAGCACCCAGATCCAGATCAGCGTATCCACTCCGGAGGGACTGACCCGGGAAGAATCCTATGCCATGACCGACGATCTGATCGAAGTCCTTCTGGGCGTTGACGGCGTGGATGAGATCGGCGTTATGGACAGCAGTTCCACTTCCAGTCTGTTCGGCGGCTTCGCAACCGGCGAAAGCAGCTACGGGGATTACCTGTTCTATGTGGTTTTACCGGAGGATACCTCATCCACCCGGGTCAATGAGATTTTGGACAGTATCGAGCAGGCTGTGCAGGATCATCCTTGCACAGTTGAAGCATCTGCTGGCAGCATGGACGATATGACAAGCCTGCTGGGCAGCGGTCTTTCCGTTAAGATCGCCGGCAGCGATTTAGACACAATGGAGCAAATTGCCAAGGAAGTGGAGAAAATCATTGCCCAAGTGGAGGGCTACACCGAAATTCACAGCAGTTTTCAGGACGGCGACCCTACGATCCATCTTGTCATCGATAAAGATGCCGCCATGGCAAAGGGTCTGACGGTTGCTCAGATCTATATGGCGATCTCTGAGAAGATGACCACATCTACCACCTCCACCACTGTGACGCTGAACGGCGTGACCATGGATGTAACTGTGGAAAACAACACAGATCCATTGACTCTGGAGAATCTGCTGGAGATGGAATTGGAAGCAACCACTATGGATCCTAGCGGCACAGCTGTAACGCAGACCATCAAGCTGTCTGAGGTCGCCAAAGCGGAAGAAACCACCACTATCGGCTCTATCAGCCGGGAAAACCTCAGCCGCTATGTCACGGTATCTGCCGATGTGGCAGAAGGCTATAATGCCACGCTGCTGGCAAGAACCTTGAGTGAGAAGCTGGATGCCTATATAGATAGCGATGCTCTTCCCTACGGCTACAGTGTGACACTGGAGGGTGAAAGCTCCACAGTCAACGATATGGTGGCGCAGATGGTCCTGCTGATCGCACTGGGTGGACTTTTTATCTACCTTGTGATGGTTGCCCAATTCCAGAGTTTGCTGTCGCCGTTTATCGTGCTGTTTACTGTGCCGCTGGCATTCACGGGCGGTATGCTCGGTCTGCTGATCTGCGGTCAGCAGCTGAGTTTGCTGTCGCTGATGGGCTTTGCCGTGCTGATGGGTACGGTGGTTAACAATGGCATTGTATTCGTTGACTATGTCAATCAGCTGCGCATCGGCGGTCTGGATCGGCGCAATGCACTGATCGCAACCGGTAAAACCCGTATGCGGCCCATTCTGATGACCGCACTGACTACCATCCTTGCTATGTTCCAGATGATCTTCAGTGATGATATGGCAGGTCAGCTGGGCGGTGGCATGGCCATCGTGATCGTAGGCGGTATGATCTACGCAACCGCTATGACACTGATCATCGTACCTGTTATCTACGACATTCTGTTCAAACGTGAGCCCAGGAATGTTGACATCGGAAGTGATGATCTGGACGATGTTCCCGATGATGCGGCGGAGTTCATCGCCAACGCATTGGCGTTGGAAGAAGCGAAAAAGGAAGCAGAATAAAATAGTGGCACTGCCAAAAGGCAGTGCCACTTATTTATGTTTACATCAATGATTACTTCTTATCGCGTTTGCGGTTCAGGTAAATGTCCAGCTTCTCTTTCATGTTGTCGGGAATTTCCCGAGCCACAGGACACCGCTTGGCATTGGCCATACGCTCAGTAAATGCGGTAATGAACGCGATGTCCTCGACCATCTGCTCACCCTTCATAACTGCGACGGTATCGTAGCTATTGTGGATGGTTGCGGTATTATGGGGCGCAACACGGGCAAAGGACAGGGCCGGAACACCCTTGTCAGCAAAAGGTGTAGAATCGCTGGAGTAAACATCCTGGTAAGCGGTTGCTCCAAAGCCCAGCTCAGAGGACATATATTTCACATACTGAACAAGCGCATCCTCCGCAGTGCAGCAGGTGATGAACTTGCCCATAATGCAGCCGATCATGTCCAGATTGATGTTCAGAACCACATTTTTCAGTTCTTCCTCATTGTCTGCACAATAGGCCTTGGAGCCCAACAGGCCTCGCTCCTCACTGCCACACCAGATAAAGCGCAGGCCATAACGGTGGGGATGGCTGGCAAAATACTCGGCAACACCCAAAATGCCCACGCTGCCGGACATATTGTCATAGGCACCCTGGGACAGGGATGTGGAGTCATAATGAGCGGTCAGAACGATATATTCGGGGATTTCGCCGGGTAAGTCCAGGATCACATTGTGAGATTGGCCCTTATATTCGTTTTGTTCCAGGGTGATCTTGGCATTGGCAGCGCCGTCACGGATCAGGGAAATTGCAGATTTGGCGTTGATATTGACGCCGGGGATCTTATTGCCCTTACTGACATAGGAGCGCAGCTCACGCTGGTCAATGTCCCAATCGGAATAATTGGCATTGCCGTCATATGTAATAAAGCCAACAGCGCCATTTTCCAACAGGTCCTGGTACATCCAGTAGCCAAGATAGCCGTCGATGAGGACGATCTTACCCTTGCACTCAGACAGGCTATAAGGATCGGTATTGCGCAGGTAGTAAAGGGGTGCTTCCACTTCCCCACTGCCAGCGTTCAGGTAGCCTTTACAGGGGATCTCGACACCGTCCACAGTCAGAACTGCGGTCTGGATCTGGGCCATATCTACCTCAAAAGGAACGATCTGAGCGGTCTGGCCAAATTCTGCGCACAGGTCACAAATATACTGGGCGCATTTCAGTTCCGCGTCACTGCCGCCCATGCGGACATAGGCAGTATCGGAAAAGATTTTCATGATTTTTTCTGCATTCATCGTGCATTCCTCCTTTTCTGCTATGGTAACCGATTTTACGCCGATTTTCAACTATCATTTTATATATCGTAATTTGGTATATTGACTTACGAAAAACTAACAATTATAATGACACAAGATCAATAAAGGAGCGTTTATCATGGGAAGCACAATCCAAGATTACATCCAGGCCGGCAGTTTTGCCTGCGAATGCGGCAAGACCCACGGCAGCGCGCTGAAAGAGCTGATCATTGAATCGGGTGCACTGAAGAAGATTCCTCAGCTTGTTCAAAAGTATGGCGGCAGCAAGGTCTTTGTGCTGACGGACTGCAATGAATATGCCGCTGCGGGTGAAAAGGTCTGCAAGTATTTGCAGGATGCCGGGATTCCCTGCTCCAGCTATGTTTTTCCCCAGGAGCATCTGGAGCCGGATGAATATGCTGTAGGCGCTGCGGTGATGCATTTTGATCCCAGCTGCGATCTGATCTTGGGTGTGGGCTCCGGTGTTATCAATGATATTGGTAAGATCCTGGCGAATCTGACCGGTAAGATCTATATGATCGCGGCTACTGCGCCATCCATGGACGGTTATGCCTCTGCCACCAGCTCTATGGCCCGCAGCGGTCTGAAAGTTTCCCTTAACTCCTGCTGCCCTGCTGTGATCATCGGTGATCTGGATGTGCTGTGCGCCGCGCCGGTGCGGATGCTGCAGTCCGGTCTGGGCGATATGGTAGCGAAGTATGTCTCCATCTGCGAGTGGCGGATCGCAAATCTACTGCTGGGTGAGGAATTCTGTCCTGTAATTGCGCAGATGGTCCGCGATGCGGTACATAAGTGCGTGACCAATGCAGAGGCTCTGGTCCGCCGGGAGCCGGAAGCTGTGGCAGCGGTGATGGAAGGTTTGGTTGTGACAGGCATCGCCATGAGCTACGCAGGCGTTTCCCGTCCTGCCTCCGGTATGGAGCATTATTTCTCCCATATTTGGGATATGCGCGGTCTTTCTTTCGGTACTGTGGTGGATACCCACGGCATCCAGTGCGGTATTGGCACGCTGATGGGCATACGGGCTTATGAAGCGATCCGCAAGATCGTTCCGGATAAGGAAAAGGCACTGGCCTATGCTGCTGGTTTTGATGTTGAAAAGTGGAATGAAAAGATGCGGCAGTTCCTGGGTGCCGGTGCGGATGCCATGATCTCCAACGAAAAGCGCGAGGGTAAGTACGACAAGGCAAAGCATGCCGCCCGATTGGAAGTCATTCTGGATCGCTGGGATGATATTCTTCAGATCATTGACGATGAGATCCCCTCTTATGATTTCGTAGAAAAGGCACTTGCAACTGTCGGCGCGCCCACTGTGCCTGCGCAGATCGGCATCCGCCCGGAGGAAACTCACACTGCGTTCCTGATGGCAAAGGACATTCGGGATAAGTATGTGGGAACCCGACTGCTGTGGGATCTGGGTATGTTGGAAGAAGTGGCAGATCAGTTGTTTGGATAAGGAAAACGGACATCCGAAAGGATGTCCGTTTTCTTCAGGTAGTTTGGGCTTAGTAATACGAAAAAGTGTCCAAAAATCGAGGTTTAATGTTAAGCTAATGTATTCTTTATCATTTGTATTAATCTAGGAAATATATCCTCTTTTTCTTTATATCGGTAAGAACTGTCGCATACCATTTCGCCATTGTAATATATTTCACCTCTATCTGTTATAAATGTATGAACTTTTCCGCTTTGTTTTATCTTAGCAGTCATATTTCCAAAGCATTTTGAATTATATGTAAAATCAATTAATTTTGCATCACTTGGTAAAGCAGAAATAACAAACTGTTTCATTTCATCAACAGAAAAATACTTGCTCATAAAATCACCGCCTTGGGTTTAGTATAGCACAAAAGCGGTGGAGGGGCAAGAGAAAGTGAATCATTTGGCTTAATCCGAATGTGAAATAATGCCCT
>JAGBEM010000126.1 GCA_017936985.1 Oscillospiraceae bacterium | reverse complement strand
GTACCTTCTTCAGGAGAAAAAGCAAATGCACCCACGCGCTCCAGTCGCTGTTCTTTCAAAAACTCACAGAGCTCCGCAAATTCTTCTTCGCCCTCACCGGGAAGTCCGGTGATCACACTGGTACGCAACACAAGTCCGGGAATTCGGCGGCGCAGTTTGGCGAACAATTCTTTCAGAAACGCGCCATCCCCTCTTCGGTTCATCAGCTTCAGGATCTTGCTGTTGCAATGTTGAATGGGAATGTCCAGGTATTTGACGATCTTCGGCTCGGAAGCGATCACATCGATCAGTTCGTCATCGATCTCGTCGGGGTACACATAATGGATACGCACCCAATGCAGCTCGTCGATAGCACACAGCTGGCGCAGCAGCTCAGGCAAAAGCCGTTTATGACCAGGCAGGTCTGTGCCATAGCGGCTGGTGTCCTGGGCCACCACGATCAGTTCCTTCACGCCGGAAGCAGCCAGAAGTCTTGCTTCATACAGAACATCGTCCATTTGACGGCTGCGGAATTTGCCCCGCAGGTACGGAATAATGCAGTAAGCGCAGCGGTTGTCGCAACCCTCTGCGATCTTGATGTAAGCATAATGCTCAGGGGTGGTCAAAATCCGTCCGGTTTCCTGCTCCGGTGCATCGATAGAACCGAAATCACATACCTGTTGATCAGCAAGCAGCGCCTCGATAGCAGGTACGATCTCGGTATAGCTGCCTGTTCCAAGGATGCCATCCACCTCGGGCATTTCCGCCAGGATCTCCTGTTGATAGCGTTGGGAAAGGCAGCCGGTGACCAGGATCTTACCAATTTGTCCCTCCGATTTCAGCGCAGCCATTTGCAGAATGAAATCGATGGCTTCGGACTTTGCCGAGTCAATAAAGCCGCAGGTGTTGATCACCACAACATCACATCCGGCAACACCGGGACAAACGGTATGTCCTGCTTCCTGGACCCTGTACATCATCCGCTCGCAGTCCACCTGGTTTTTGGCACAGCCAAGAGATATAAAACCAATATTTGCCATGTTATTCCTCCGGATAATCTTCTGCATCTAGGTTAAGCTGATCCATAGCCCGTTTGATGCTGTAGTAGCTATGACCTTTGCGAAGCAAAGCGTCGATTGCCCGTTTTACATCCTTAAGATCAGATCCAGCAGACAGTCTGGACTGCAGAAATTCGGAAATTTTGTCAGTTTGCTCCGGATAGTCTTCCAGAGCTTCTTCCCAAAGGGCTTTGGGGATCCGCTTTTCGTAAAGCGCCTGTTTGGCGCGACTTAAGCCATAACCTTTTTGGATACAGCGGCTGACGATCTGCTCTGCGGTCTTACGGTCATCCAGAAGATCTAGGTCTTCCATCCACTGCACCGCTTCTTTCGCCTGCTGAGGGTCCTCCCCTTTTCGCACCAGACGCTGCTCCAGATCCCGTTTGGAAACACTGGAAGCAGACACGATCCGCACAGCGCGCATTTTCGCGGACATCTGACCGGCACTTTGGAGCAGTTCTTCCCACTCGTGGTCCGTCAGTTCCTTTCCGGCATAGAGTCCAAAATCCTCTATGGTCTGCCGGTAGAGGGCTTTTCTTTCGCCGCTGTCCGTTGTGATCCAGTAGCGGCCCGCACGGTCAGGTGTGGCTTTTAAGGAATCAATCCTCATCGTCAAAATCGTCAGCGCTGACGGCTACAGGCTTTTCCGCGGCCTTGGCAGGTGCCTTGACGGCAGCCTGGCTGGCTTTCATCAGATTCTCGCGAACCTTGGCTTCCACCTGCTCCGCAATATCCGGATTGGCCATCAGATAATCCTTAACGGAGTTGACACCCTGTCCAATACGCTCATCGCCCATAGAGAACCAACTGCCGCTCTTCTGGACAATGTCCATCTGAACCGCCAAGTCTACAAGCTCGCCCCATTTGCTGATACCCTGACCGTACATAATGTCAAAGTAAGCTTCCCGGAAAGGAGGTGCGACTTTGTTCTTAACGACCTTGACGCGGGTCTTGTTACCGATCACATTGCCGCCTTCCTTAATGGACTCCACGCGGCGCACATCCAGACGGACAGAAGAATAGAACTTCAGTGCATTACCACCGGTGGTAGTCTCGGGGTTGCCGTACATAACACCGATCTTCATACGCAGCTGGTTGATGAAAATTACCACACAGTTTGTTTTGGCAATGGTGCCTGCCAGCTTACGCAGAGCCTGGGACATCAGTCTTGCCTGCAGGCCCACAAAGGTATCGCCCATTTCACCCTCGATCTCCTGCTTGGGCACCAGAGCCGCAACAGAGTCCACAACGATGGCATCCACAGCACCGCTGCGAACCAAAGCGTCAGTGATCTCCAGTGCCTGCTCGCCGGTATCCGGCTGGGACACCAGCATATTGTCCGTATCGACACCCAAAGCGGCTGCATAAACAGGATCCAGAGCGTGCTCAGCGTCCACGAACGCCACTTCGCCGCCCATCTTCTGAGCCTGAGCCAGAATGTGCAGCGCCAGCGTGGTCTTACCGGAGGATTCCGGTCCGTAGATCTCTATAATTCTTCCCTTGGGGACACCGCCAATCCCCAGTGCAGCATCCAGTGCAAGAGAACCGGTGGGGATGGCGTCCACATTCATTTCGGGGCGGTCGCCCAGGCGCATGACAGTTCCCTTACCAAAGTTCTTTTCGATCTGTGCCAGGGCAGTCTGCAGTGCCTTCTTCTTGTCAGATGCGGGGGTAGGTGCTTCGTAAGAGGTTTTCTTTGTGGCCATAGTCAATCTTCCTTCCTGCCATATTGGGCAATGACTGCCCTTTCTCTGTCATTATAATCTCTGGAGCGTTCCAGAATGGTATATCCGTTATTTTCCAGAATCCGGCATATATCATCACCCTGCCCCATGCCAAATTCAAAGCACAGGTAGCCGCCGGGCTTCAGCGCCGGTGTGTAATTTTTCACGATCGCCCGGTAAAAATCAAGGCCGTCGCTGCCACCATGAAGTGCCAAATGAGGCTCGTAATTGCTGACACTGCCCGGCAACTCCGTCATTTCCTGGGTTGTGATATAAGGGGGATTGGATACGATCATGTCGAACTTTCCCAAAAATGCCGACGGCGTTCCCAATGCGTCAGAGGTCACGCAGGACACCCTTCCGGTCATATGGTTCAGTACTGTGTTCTTTTTCGCAACTGCCAAAGCCTCTTTGGAAATATCCGCCAGAGTCACCCGAGCATCCTTGACACGGCTGGCAATGGCAAGTCCGATACAGCCGGAGCCGGTGCAAAGATCCAAAATTCTGGGATCTTTGTTCAAAAACAGGGCTTGCTTGATCGCCAATGCTGTAACAGCGCAGGTGTCATCCCTTGGGATCAGCACATTTTTGTCCACATACAGCTTCAGCCCGTAAAATTCCCATTCATTGAGAATGTAAGCCAGGGGCTCACCTGCCTGGATCCGCGCAACGGCAGCTTCCATAGCGGCGCAAGTTTCGTCACCGACATACATTTCGCTGTCCTGCAAAATCTGTGCCTGGTCTTTACCTGTGATGAAGCACAGAAGGTTTCTAGCAAGAAAACCGGCGCTCTGGGCATCTTCTGACTGCATAAGCGTCCGTCTGGTATCCAGATACAGCTGTGATAGCTTCTTTACCACCGGTCTGCGCCCTCCTCACCAGGAAGCACTGCCTTGACAGCCGCAATACCGACTTCGATCATGGAATCATCCGGCTCATTTGTGGTAAAATTCTGGAACCACATACCCGGAGCGGTCATGATCTTGGTCAGCCAGTTATCATGCCGGCCAGCCCAGCGGTTGATCTCATAGGTAACTGCCACCACCAGTGGAAGCAGCAGGAGCTTAAAGGCGATCATGATCAGCTTATACAAGAACTGTCCGCGCATGGCAGCAAGTCCCGGAATGAGTGTCAGCAGCAAAGTAGAAGCAACTGAAAAGATC
>JAGBEM010000125.1 GCA_017936985.1 Oscillospiraceae bacterium | reverse complement strand
CTTGCCTGTTCACCGGATATACTCATTGCCGATGAGCCTACTACCGCATTGGATGTGACGATTCAGGCGCAGGTGCTGGCACTGATCGATGAGCTTCGGCAAAAGATGGGAACCTCCATGATCATGATCTCCCACGATTTGGGTGTGGTGGTTCGTACTTGTGACGATGTGGCAATCATGTATGCAGGTGAGATAATAGAGTATGGCTCTGTGGAGCAAATCTATTCTCCCGGACAGCACCATCCCTATACTGAGGGATTGTTCGGCGCTATCCCTAATATTCGCAGCAAATCAAAGCGTCTGACACCTATTGATGGCCTGATGCCAGATCCTACCCATCTTCCGGAGGGATGTAAATTCTCACCCCGCTGTCCGCACTGTACGGAAAAATGTCGGCAGCAGGAGCCGACAGTCTTCGAACAGGACGGCCACCATATTAAGTGTCATTTGTTTGGAGGAGAGGAAGCATGATTGAGCAGATCCCGGTAATTGAAACCGTTGATTTAAAGAAATTTTATAAAACTAAAAGAGGAATGCTTCACGCCGTTGATGACATCAACCTGCAGATCTATCAGGGGCAGACACTGGGTGTGGTAGGCGAGTCCGGATGCGGTAAGAGCACGTTGGGACGCACGGTTATCGGACTGCATAAGCCCACCGCTGGAAAGGTTCTGTTCCATGGGCAGGATTTGGCTACTATAAGCCGCCACGGGCGAGAGCAGTTTACCAAAATGAGCATGATCTTTCAGGACCCATATTCCAGCCTGAATCCTCGTATGTGCGTGGCAGATCTTATCGCAGATCCTATGCAGATTAATCACCTCTATCCGAATCGTCAAGAGCGTTATAAGCGAGTAGCGGAGCTGATGGATACGGTGGGACTTGCAAAGCGAGTAGCCAATGCTTATCCGCATGAATTGGACGGCGGGCGGCGGCAGCGTATCGGCGTAGCCCGGGCGCTGGCGGTGAACCCGGAATTTATCGTGTGTGATGAGCCAGTGTCGGCTTTGGATGTTTCTATTCAGGCACAGATTTTGAATCTGCTGATGGACCTGCAAGATGAAATGGGACTTACCTATATGTTTGTCACCCATGATCTAAGTGTTGTGAAGCACATTAGCACCAACATTATGGTAACATATCTGGGTAAGTGTGTGGAGATCGGTACCAGTGATCAGATTTTCGAGAACCCTTCTCACCCCTATACCAAGGCGCTGCTGGCCGCGCTGCCGGAGGCTACTCTGGAGGCACGGGACAAGGAGATCCAGCTGCTGCGAGGTGAGATCAGCAATCCCATTAATCCCAAGCCTGGCTGCCGTTTTGCCTCTCGCTGTCCGTACCGCACAGAGGCGTGCACCTGTGGAGATATCCCAGAGCAGGAGTTGGAGCCTGGCCATAGAGTGGCCTGCCTTCTGCCCATGGGGGAGGATAAGCGATAATGACCACATTGAACTTGGTATTGGAGCCGGAGCTGACGGTGCTGCAACGCCGATTTGCCGTGGAAGTGTCCCAACTCATCGGCTTTTGCTCCGTTTCCATGGAGTTCCCTTTTGTGCGAAATCCTCAGCAACTGCGTGAGGATGGCATCACATACCTGTGGATCGGCAATACGCCACCACCGGAGCCTAATGTGGTGCCGGTGACCATAGGTGATTGTCCTGATGAACAGTGGGCAGAGCTATATCGTCAGTTTGCCCCTCACAGTGGCAGGGAAATCTTGCCGCCCATGTCATTTGTGGAATCAAAACCCGTGACGGCAGATGAAACTGCTGTCACCGGCGGCTTAGAGCAGT
This sequence comes from Oscillospiraceae bacterium, assembly GCA_017936985.1. The sequence continues at coordinate 25,818 of JAGBEM010000125.1, read as the reverse complement.
TGTTTGAGACTGGTTGGGTTCTGCGGGACACGGATGGAGACGGAATGCCGGATACCGTGGATCTACGGTTGCTGCTGGAGGAGGACGAAGACAGAGATTTGCTGTATGCTGCCTGCAATATGGCTGCTCGGGTAGGTATGGAAACCGTATCCGCTGTGTATCCTCTGCTGGCAGACAGTGATGATGGACGGTTTCCCCTTCTCACCATTCGCCAGGGTGAGAGTCCTGCGTTGACTCTGGAGCAGGCGGAGCCGAGACCATTGCTTGCCATGGAGGGCCGTGGTGAAGCTCTTCGGCAGTTTGCAGACATACTGTGCAATACATTTCCTAATACAGGCAAGCATCTGCGAATGCGGGACATTACTGCCTGGGTAACACGGGCTATGTCTATGAGTAATCCGGATGGTCAGGCGACATGGATTGAGGCGTTCGGAGCATCAAAGGCACTTTTGAGCGCTGGGGCTGATTTGGAAAAGTTTAGGCAGCGCTGGCCTGAAATTACTTTTGGCCACTACAACGACAGTGTAGAAGTAGAGAGCCGTAGCTTTGATTTGCCCAGCGAAACAGAAGCTTTGCGGCAGGCCCTAAAGCCTGTGTTTGCCAAGTTGAAAGCTGGGGATCAGGTGTCTATGCGATGCGCAATTGGTCAGGACAGGCCAGAGCGGGAAGCAATTTTGGCTGAAATCCGGCGAGAAATTGAAAGCCGTGGAGCAACGCTGGAGCACTCCGCTGTGGTATGTGCTTTCAAACAAGGCCTTAGCTGGCTGGAGGAAGATTTTGGCCCGAGAGCTGCTGCGATGAACGGCGTGCGGCGTGTTATTATTCGATTTAATCCCCACCAGCGCACCACAATAACATACCACGAGGAAGACTTCGACTGGACAGAACTGGATAGGAATGTAGGCAAGCCGCCTCGGTGGCTACAGGACCTGTACCCGGTGGATGAAATTTTGGCGGAAATAATGGGCCTGAGTCGGGAAGATGTGCTGTTTGAGGCTTATCCCAGTGATCTTGCTGCCACTTATGAGGCGTTGGCATTTGATGATCGGGGAAACTGTCTGCTGTCCGATTCCTGGACCGTGCGTACCTGTGCAAGACCGTTTTTGAATCTTGTGCCGGAGTTAGGGCCTGCGTTGCCAACCACGGGTTTTGCTGAGGTTTCCATCAACGGTGAGACAGTGCTGGATCAGCGCGTTGTCACGGATTACGAGAGCATTTGGGATGTGTTTCAGACGCAACTGGTGCCTTGGATGCGGGACACTGCGGCACAGTTAGATTTTGCACCGGAAAAGCAACCTTTCTTTTCTCAATTTAAAATTGAAGTAGGGCTGGGTGGCCCAGATCGGGAACTGCCTTGGCGTAATGATCACATATCCATTGGTGAGGTGTTGGAGGATGGATTGCATCAAGTAGGTCACATGTATTTTGCGTGCTTAGGCCGGCAGATGCATGGCGTGTCTTTGGATGCACCGGGACTTGTTTTGCCGCATATTTCTATCCGACCCGGAGCACCTACGCTGCGAGCCGTTATGAGGCTTCCTGCAGGACGAAAACCTTCGTTCCCGGCTTTGAAAGGGGATTGTATTTGCCGTCGAGTATCTTTGCAGCCGGATGGATCAGGTCTTGCTGTTGAACTGGAGATCCAGACAGAACGGCAGGAACTTGTGCCGGCGTTGAGCCGCCTGACACAGGAGAGATTTACCAACCTGAGCCGAATGCTGGAGGGATATGCAGCCTTGCACCTGGTGTGCGGCGCGAAATGCAGCACATGTTTACTGCCTAAGCAGATACCAGTAAAAAAAGACCTGTCTATCCGACAGATCGATTTAATGCCGGATCGTCTCATTGGCTATAATGATTACCGCCGTTTGATGAAGGATTTGGAGCGAGTTCCAGGTTTGGATGTGTGGCCTGTTGGAATCAGCTACCAGGGGCGTACGATTTACGCCATTGCACCGGAGGAGACTCGGCGGGGCTATGTGTCCCGTGTGAAGCGGATGCAGACAGTTCCCAGTGTGCTCATAAATGGGCGACACCACGCCAATGAGGTATCGGCCACCAATGCGATTTTTGCCTTCGTACGGGAACTGGTGACGGATCCGGCCTATCAGGATTTGCCGAGCGAGTTGAACCTTGTGATGGTGCCTATGGAGAATGTGGATGGAGCCGCACTGCATGACGAGATGCAGCGTGAGCATCCAACCTGGCAGCACCAGACCTGCTACACCAATTCCTTGGGTGCGGATCTTATGCCTCATTATTTTAAGCCCGACACCATGCATACGGAGTCGCATGTATTTACGAGCTTTGCTCAGGAGTTGCTGCCGGATGCATTCATTGATCTTCACGGAGTGCCTCATCATGAGCTGCCCCAGCAATTTGGCCAGCTTACAGGCTATCGTGGTCTATGGTTGCCCCGGGCACCTCTGTGTGCGTTTTACTTCCATGTCAATGATCCGCGCTTTGCCTCTAACCGAGTGTTGTCTCAGGCATGGAAGCGCAAGGTGGATGCCCGCTATGAGAGGTGGGAAGAATTTGAACGCTTGAGTCATGAATATGACCAGCGGTTCAACAAGTATTCTTGGTGCGGCATTGATGAGAGCTATCCTTGCCAACGGCAGGGAGCTATGCTGAACTATTGGGTGCCATCGCCATATAATGCGAGGCATCCTTATCCTACCATTAGCCGGCCGTGGACTTTCAATGTGATGTTTACGGCGGAGGCTGCCGACGAAACTGCCCACGGAGACTGGCTTCGAACCTGTGCGTATGCACATTTGCTGCATGTGCGTGCCGGAGTGGAGTTGCTGCGGACGGCAGGCTATGGTGTTGAAAGCGGTGCATCTGTATCAGATGGCACGGCGCAGATTACTTATCGCCGCCGTCGGCCGCTGCTGCCGTAAAGAGTCGGGGATGCTGCCGTGTGCAGCATCCCCGAAAACTGAGTACAGGCACAAACTGGGTAATCAATTTGAAAGTGAGGTACACGCTGTGAAAAAGTTTTGCAACGAGGATTATCAGATGCTCCGCACTGTGCGGGGTCTACAGATATCGCCGGATGGACGGCGTGCGCTGTATACTGTGCAGCGAATGAATGTTAAAAGGGATGCCTACGAGAATTACCTGTGGCTTCTGGATTTGGAGAGTGGGCGAGAGACTCAGCTCACAACAGGAGGTCGGGAAAATGGGGCGTTTTGGCTGGACAATAACCATGTGCTTTTCTCTACTGTACGTGGTGGAGATGTGCCGGTGAATGAAACTGTGTTCTACTCTATCACTGTGGATGGCGGTGAGGCAGTTGAATATATGCGAATTCCTGTTGCGGGGGCCCAGGCTTCTCTTCTGGGGAATGATCGATTCCTCGTTCGAGCGGACACGGATTTAAATCCGGAGACAGAGCGGAACCAGGATAAGTGGCTGTTTTTTGACGAGTATCCCTACTGGGGTGACGGCGGATCATATGAAAACAGACACCGCAGAGCACTGTTTCTCTGGGATTGCGCGGCAGGTGAGCTTCGTCAGCTCACTGCTCCCACCATGCAGACCTTTATGACCTTTTGCAGCGATGATGTGCTGACAGATAAAGATGGTATCTGCTATGTGGGCTATGACTATGACAGAGATGAGGCTGGACGAGCCTGCATCTGCCGCTATGAGTGGGCCAGCGGCGAAACCAAAATCCTGTGCCGGGATAGCTGCTATGTGTTCTCTTTGGCGCAACGGAACGGGCGCGTGTATTATGGTGCATGGGCCATTGAGGATGGACCCGCCATTGCATCTATCCGCATTAAGTCCGTATCTTTGAATGGCGGAGATATGCGAGTGGATGCAGAGCCTCAGTGGGAGTTGGGCACTGTGCGCCAGCGAGATGGAGTGACTCTGTTCCAGCGGACATTTCAGGCAAAAACTATTATGGCTCGCTGGACCGACGAATTGGAGTATGAGGATATTCCAACTCCGGGTATTAATCCCACCTGTCCCATCTCTGTGGGTGAGGACATTATCTTCACAGGTTGGCGTAGCAACCGCCTGCCGGAAATCTACCGCTGGCGTGATGGACAGGTTACTCAGTTGTCCCACCAGAACGACGAACTGTATGACACTTATTCCTTTAGTGTGCCGGAGCCTTTTTGCGTAGAGGACGGCAGCGATAAGGTGTACGGCTGGGTCATGAAGCCTGTGGAGTATGAGCCGGGGAAGAAGTACCCAGGCATCCTAAATATCCACGGCGGTCCCCATGGCTGTTATAACGATGCCTTTACATGCGAGCACCAGCGGTGGGCCAACGAGGGCTATTTTGTATTCTTCTGCAATCCCAGAGGTTCGACTACATATGGCGTAGACTTCATGAATGTGACTGGCCGTTTGGGTGAAGAAGATTTTCACAATGTTATGGCTTTTACGGATGCGGTTCTGGAAGCATATCCTGGCTTAGATCCGGAACGGTTGGCTATAACCGGCCAAAGTTACGGTGGCTTCATGACAAGCTGGGCTGTGGGGCATACGGACAGATTCAAGGCAGCTACGGCACGGATGTCGCCCATCAACTGGATCAGTATGCACGGCACTTCCGTAGAGCGCTGGTACGGTGACCGAGTGGTGGCAGCTACACCCTGGACGGATCTTGACGCCTTGTGGCGCCAGTCTCCACTGCGGTATGCCGATCGGGTTACTACGCCGACGCTGTTTATTCAGCATGAGAAAGATCAGTACTGTCCTCTGGAGCAGGCACAGCAGATGTTCGTGGCGTTACTGGAGCGGGGTGTGGACACACGGCTTATGGTTAACCGCGGATGCGGACACGGCGGCCGTCGGGTATCTCAGCTGCTCCACGACATTGATGTGATGCTGGAATGGTTCGGACGGTATTTAATGTGATTTGACATGAATATCAGGAAAACAATAATAGAATTATTGCGTCCATCTGTGAAATCCAATGAGAGTGTACGAAATGATCTGCACACGATGCTGCCGGGAATGCTGACAGAGCAATTTGCCTCTACACTGCTGGAGAACATCAATGTCATTGTTATGAGTTTTGTTGGCAATGCGGCTATAGCTGGGGTTAGTCAAATCAATCCAATTAACAATACGCTTATGATTGTTTTTCAGGCGTTTTCCATGGGAGGGACGGCTTTGGTGGCGCAGTCCTCCGGCGCTCATCGTCTGAAAGAGGGAGCAAAAGCAGCCGGTGCAGCACTGCTGATGGGTTTTGCCATCAGCCTTGCGCTTTCTCTTGGCCTGTTTTTTCTGCGTGTACCGATGTTGCATACCTTATTTGGTAGTGCAGAGCCTGAGGTAATAGACAACTCTGTCGCATATTACAGCTATACTGCCCTAACACCACCATTGTGGTTCATCTATTTTCAATGCTGTGGTTTTATGAGAAGCTGCGGAGACAGCAAAAGACCCATGTTTGTGAGCATTTGCATCAATGTAATGAGTATACTCACAAACTTGTTTTTCACATTTTATTTACAGATGGGTGTTGCAGGTGCGGGGCTTGCCTATTTTCTTTCGGTATCGGTCGGCGCTGCTATCGCAGTGGCTATGGTGATGCGAAAGGGTTTTACGGCACATCCTATTTTTAGCTTCGATCGGGAAACATGGAGGAGAATGAAAAACCTTGCGCATATCAGTGTGCCCTCCGCAACGGAAAACTTGTTATTTAATCTGACCAGGCTGGTGGTGCAGGTGCTCATCGCCGGTATGGGAACTGCAGTCATTTCGGCCAATCAGGTATTTGCGTCTGTTACCAATGTTTTGCTGATCCCGTTCATGTCTATCAACTTTTTGGTAACACCGATCACCGGACGCTGTGCCGGACGAGAAAATAATGCCATGTCAGTCCGTTCCTGTGTGGGCTATCTGTATCGATGTGCGAGGGCTGTGGCCATCTGGACTACGGTTGCGCATCTGGTTCTGGCTGTTCCGCTGGCCTGTCTTTTTTGCCGGGAGGAAGCTGTTTGGCCCATGGCGGCAAGGATGACAATGCTGTATAGCCTGTTTGTTCCGGCACTTCCGGGGTGCTTTGCACTGTCCAATGGATTTAAAGCTGTTGGTGATGCAAAATTCGCCATGTTCTTTTCGCCGCTTTCGGCGTGGGTTTGTCGCGTTGGAGGTATGTGGCTGCTGGGCACAAAACTCGGGCTTGGCCCCATGGCTGTTGTTTTGTCACAGGGGGCAGACCATTTGGCTCGACATATTGCCTACAAAGCAAGATTCAAATCGGACAGATGGCTCAAGAGTTGGGAATCGACAGCTGATAAGAGGGACTAAAGGAGGAGCTATGAAAGAATCGTACAAAAAATATGCCAAACTGATCGTTAATGAAGTGGTTTGCGTCAAGCCTGGAGAAAAAGTGCTCATTGAGGTGACAGATGCTGATGATGGCCTGGCCTGTGAAATGATCCGTGCGGTTTATGCTGCGGGGGGAAGGCCGTTCTATCATCAGTTGCGTGACTCCCTGCAGAGTGTATGGATCAGTGGTGCTGATGAGGAGACCGTCCGGATGCAGGCAACATGGGATGTGCAACGTATGCAAGAGATGGATGTGTACATCTCTCTGCGCCTAAATAAGAATCCCTATGACATGGCAGAAATTCCGATAAAGCAGTCGCAGATGTATCGTACATTCTATGAGCGGCCGGTGCACTTCCAAACCCGGATTCCACATACCAGGTGGCTGGCGACCTGCGAACCTAACGAGGCTATGGCACAGTCTGCGGGTATGGCAACAGAGAGCTTTGTGAAGTTCTATTTTGAGAGCTGCTGCATAGATTATAAGCGCTTTGCCCAGCGGATGAAGCCTCTTGCGGATCTAATGCAAAGAACAGATCAAGTGCGGATCAAGGGAGAGAGTGTGGATCTTTCCTTCAGCATCAAGGATAAGGGAGTATGTGTGTGCCGCGGTACGCATAATATCCCTGCCGGAGAGGTTTTTACGGCTCCGGTGATCGACAGTGCAGAGGGCTATATTCGATATAATACTCCTACTTTTTTTGATAATGAACTGTTTGAGGGCGTTCAGCTGGAGTTGCACGAGGGCAAAATCGTGTCCTATTCCTGCCAGCGCGGTAATCAGGCACATATGGATGCGATTTTCGCCACTGATGAAGGAGCTCGTCATATTGGTGAATTTGCCATGGGAACGAATCCGTTCATTGAGCGAGTAGTTGGTTCGATCCTATTTGATGAAAAGGCAGCCGGGAGCTTTCATTTTACGCCCGGAAATGCCTACGAAACATGTGGAAACGGTAATGTGAGTAAAATACACTGGGACATGGTCTACCGTATGCAGCCAGAGTATGGCGGCGGCGAGATATGGTTTGATGATGTGCTGATTCAAAAGGACGGGCTATATCTGCCGGAGGAACTGCAGCCGCTGAATCCTGCGCTGCTCAAAAAAGAGATCGCCCTCTAAGATATATGTGCGCACGTCCGGCTGAGCCGGGTGTGCGTGTTTTATGAAAAATGGAAGGAGATAAAAACTATGCTGGAAAAACTGTCCCCACGAGTTGTATTCCATTGGTTTGAATTGCTCAGTGCCATCCCTCACGGCTCCAGAGACACAAAGGCGATATCCGATTGGTGTGCTGCCTTTGCGGCGGATCGTAAGCTGACCTATCGGCAGGATGACGCGGGAAATATCGTTATCTACAAACACGGCAGCCGTGGGGCGGAGAATGAGCCTCCGCTCATACTGCAGGGACATCTTGATATGGTCTGTGCAAAAGAAAGCGGAAGCACTGTCGATATGAGTTGCGAAGGCATACGGCTGTGTACGGATGGATCCGATGTATGGGCCGATGGAACAACTCTGGGTGCTGATAACGGCATTGCCGTAGCGATGATCCTGTCACTGTTGGATGCATCGGATATTGTCCACCCGCCGCTGGAGGCTGTGCTGACAGTTGATGAAGAGATTGGAATGAAGGGAGCAGCACAACTGGATATGTCATGGCTAAAAGGGCGCCGTATGATCAATCTGGACTCTGAGCGAGAAGGTGAGATTTTTGCCGGATGTGCAGGGGGTAATAAGGTCACCTGCCATCTGCCTGTTGTGCGTATCCCTGCATCGGGAGATGTATGGGATATACATATCTGCGGATTGCAAGGAGGACATTCCGGTATTGATATTCATAAAGGAAGAGCCTGTGCAATTCGCCTGCTGGGACGTATATTATATCAGCTTAGCTGTACTGGCGCGATGCATGTGATCGATGCCTTTAGCGGACAAGCTGATAACGCCATAGCTGATGAAGCGCATGCTGTGGTGGCGGTACAGGACAATCTTGATGTAAAAGTAGTCGTAGCTGAGATGGAGAATGAACTTCGGGCAGAATATCGGGTTACAGAACCGACACTCCGTATTGAGGTGTGCCACGCTGAAAACACAGCACCCATGCTGGACAAAGAATCCACGGGCCGGCTACTGTGTATGCTGCAATGTGTGCCGCAGGGCGTGGAGGAGATGAGCGCCGATGTACCGGGACTGCCGCAGACATCCGCGAACTTTGGTATCCTCCGAGTAAACCCGGAGGAGATTTACGGAGAATTCTGTGTTCGCAGTGCATTAGTGAGTCAAAAGCAGATGATGAATCAACGCATAGAATGCCTGATAAAGCAGTTGGGCGGTAGTACTGCCTGTTCGGTTGGCAGCCCGGTGTGGGCGTTTTGTACAGAGTCGCCGTTGCGAGATTGCTGCCGTCAGGCGTACTGCGACCTATATGGCAACGAGCCGGAGGTGAAGATAAGCCATGCGGGCGCAGAGTGCGGCATTTTCGCAGCCGGGATAGATGGGCTTGATTGTGTATCCATTGGGCCGAATATTACCTTTGTCCATACGCCTAAGGAACGGTTGGAGGTGGCATCGGTAGAGAACACATGGAAGTTTCTTTTGAAAATTCTTGCATTGATGTGCGAAAAATGAAAGAGAATAAAAAGCAGTCGCCAGTCCTTGAAAAAGGACTGGCGACTGCTTTTTAGGAAGAAAAGAGTAAGATGAAAGACAATATTATTTCCAGAAGATGTTATCAGGTGCAGTGGTGAATGCCTCATAACCGTCTTCTGTGATGGCAAAAGTATCTTCGATATTGAATCCGCCGTGTACCGGCGCACCGCCGATGGCAGAGTAAGGAGTTTCCACGCAAACCACCATGCCGGGCTGGAAGCAGATTTCTCGGTCCTGAGAAATGGTGGGGTATTCTTCGGCGTGATGTCCGCAGCCAATGGAGTGACCCATGTTGCCTCGGGGATAGCAGGGGATAAAGGAAGATTTCTCAACCTCGTTACGCACAGCCCAGTACAGATCCTTGAATTTCACACCGGGAGCCAGCATATCCACACCTACGCGATAGGCTTTATAGAGAATGTTGTAAACCTCCTGCACTTCGTCGCTTGCTTCACCACCTACGGCAATAGTGCGGGCGATATCTGATGTGTGTTCCATATAACGGAAGCCGGAGTCTAGCTTTACAACATCACCCTTCTGCAGAATGTAGCCTCGAGGCATACCGGAAAGTCCATAGTAGGTTCCCTGTGAGGTGAGGAATACATGCCGGCGGCTCAGAGCGCCGTGCTGCAGATTGAGCTTGGCAGAGTGATACACATAGAGCGCATCGACCTTCCATGCCGGCATGCCGGGCTTAATGTCATCTGCCACCAGTTTATAAACCTTTTCGGCCTGTTGTGCTGCCAAACGGAGCATATCGATCTCCCACGGAGTCTTTAGAATGCGGACATCCAGCAGAAGCTGTGCGCAGTCTTCAAAGCGGTTGCTTGGAATTTTCTCGGTCAGCTTGTCCCACAGGTGTTTGCTTACAATGCCAAGATTGATACCGATTTTACCCTGCAGCGGCTTGCGAAGCAAAATGTCAAGGATGACACCTGCAGCGCCGTTTGGATCGATAATGGTTCCCTTTTCGGTTCGGGAGGCGGGGGTACCATCGTCGATAAAGACCCAGGAACGCACCTCGCGCACCTCCACATCCTCGGGGGTCAAGCTTGCGGCAGCTTCGCTTTCCAATGTGCTGACGATCAGCAAAGCGTTACCCTCGGCGGGTACTACGGATACAGCACTGGGCATCAAGGGCATATAACCAGTTGCGTAAAATGTGTCCTGAACATGGGTGAGGATCATATATTCAAGACCGGCGTTTTTCATGGCAGACTGAATACGGCCAATCATAGTCTTGTGATCTCTATGCGCCAGTAAGGGGGGGAGGCATTTATCGAAAGTATACATATTTTATTTACTCCTTTTCTGTCTGGGAAGCACACAGTTCCTGCATGGCTTCAAAGAAAGCATCCATGTGCTCACGGGTGTTGATTACAGCGATCGTTACACGGATATAGCCTGCTCGGAGAGTCAGGTGGATCTTGCGGCGTTTGAAAATTTCCTTGGCCTTGTCGGTCAATTCCTCGGGGAACAAAATAGCGATGACTCCAGATAGACGAGAAGGATCCTTGGGAGTGATCACATCCAACGGAAGGGTGGTGAGTTTTTGCCGCAGATAGCGATCCAAATTCAGCACATGATCTTCTACCTCATCCATGCCCAACTCCAGCAGCAGTTCTACACCTTTGCTGATTGAATGAATAGCATATGTACACTGACTGCCTGCTTCTAACCGCCTGACATCATCAAGGAAGTCAATTTCATCAAAGTCAGTGGTTACACCGGGAGCAAGGATGTGGGACTTGGCGCTTTGGTAGCCGACAGTGGGCGGGAAAATCTTTTCGATAATGGCTGGGTTACAGTAAATGAAGGCTGCACCCCAAGTACCCATCAAGGCCTTGAATCCGCCGCAGACTAAATAATCAATGCAACACTCGGATACATCGATAGACAGTCGGCCGATACCCTGAAAACCGTCTACGACAAAAGCGATGCCTCTTTCGCGGCAAGCGTGTCCCAGCGCCTTCAGGTCTGCCAAATATCCCCAGCCAGACTGTACCATGGACAGCGCGAGAACTTTGGTATTTTCATTCATGAGGGCGATAATGTCCTCGGTAATGATCTGGCCACGGGTGGTTTTGTAAACATTCAAATCAAAGCCGCGCTGTTTATGAGCGTTGATCCAGGGAAAGATGGTATTGGGGAAGTCGGAGTCCACAATGATGGCATTTGTGCCGGGCTTCAGTTCAGAATATCCCATGGCAAAGGTGGAGAGACTTTCTGTCACATTCTTTTCGAAGATAATTTCATCGGGATAGGCGTGGATCAAATCAGCTATATTTTTTTTGGCTTGCTTCCGTTTAGCCAACAGATCGGTCTTGATGCTGTCATTATAGGTGGCGACATAGTCATCCATAAAAGTGCGGCAGGCATCCTTGACTCGCTCGGGGGGCATGCCGACAAGACTATGGTTCAGATATACATGGTCACCGATGTACCCGAACTCGCGATCAATTAATTTTTGATTTAGCATGGGACGGTTTCCTCCTTGAAGTTGTTATATGAAATAAAAATAGAAATTATTATTTACAATATATTCGATTTTTAAGCGATTGTCAATAGTGAAAAACAAGCTTTTTAAAAATAAATCCGATATGTACATGGGGTGTACATATCGGATTTACGGGTTTTGGAAGCTCCTCGGAATAATGTGTTAGTTACAGTTCAGCTGAACGCAGGAAAGAGTATGCATTATTTCTGCGATGACGGCATCTGTCATGGTGGAGTCGATCTCTGCAGTAGGCATAGCCAGATCCAGCGTGCCGACAAGACGCTTGGTGATGTCATACAGCGGGAAGGAAATCGTTGAAAAGCCGTAATAGCGTTCGCCGTCCAACCGGCAAAAGCCTTCGCTGCGTACCTGCTCTAGCGAGAGAAGGATATCCTCGACGCTGTGAGGAGTACGCTCGGTAAAAGGGGTTAAAGGGATTGTGGACAAAAGTTCGCGCACGTCATCGTCTGAGAGAGAGGCCAGCAACACTCGACCGGAGGAGGAAGCGTATATCGAAGAAGTGAGTCCGACAATGCTGTTGCTGTCAACAACTGTATTTGCGCCGCCAATGGCGGAATAAGCCACAACAACTTCGTTGCGAGAAAAGACCGATAGGGAAATCGCGCAACGGAAGCGGCGCAGATACATGAGAACATACGGATAGAAAGTGGATAAAAACTGGCGCCGGTTCAGACAATAATAACCGATTTGCAGCGGCTTCATGGTGGCAGAATATTGATTTGTTTCTTCGTTTTGCTCAATATAGCCTAACTGGCGCAGAGTCTGCAGCAGCTTATGAAGTGTGGGTTTGGGAATTCCGGTTCTGGCGTGGATCTCAATTGCACTGACATCGGCCTGCTTTTTTACAATGAACTCAAGCACGGTTAAGGCGTGTTCCACGGCGCTGATGGAGTATTGATTCTTTTTAGGGTCAGCCATAGTATGACCTCCGTGAACGCGTTGTAGTTTTATTAATAGTAACATGCAAACATATCACTTGGCAAGAAAAAGTTTAAAAATAGAAAAAATATTGTGCGTCAAAAATCTGAACAAGGATTATAAAAGAAACGATTGACATCTGAGTTGCGATAGTATAATATAAAATTAGAAATTATAATTTACAAAAATTGATAGGAGGTCATAATTATGAGCAGAAAAGCGCAGGTCAATGCGGCGTGGTGCAAAAGCTGTGGCTATTGTGTGGAGCAATGTCCGCGTAAAGCATTGGCGATTGGGGATGGACTGAATGCAGCTGGTTATCGGCATGTGGTCATTGATGAGGAAAAATGCATTGGCTGCGGCGTGTGCTACAATGTGTGCCCAGACTATGTATTTCGAATTATCGACAATGAGAAGTGAGGTGGCATTAATATGGCAAAGGTAATGATGAAGGGCAATGTAGCGGCAGCTGAGGCTGCAATTCGCGGTGGTATGGAGTTTTTTGCGGGTTATCCCATCACTCCTTCCACAGAAACACTGGAAACGCTTTCGAGTCGGATGCCGGAGGAAGGCCGTGTTTTTATTCAGGCCGAAAATGAGATCGCCAGCATTAATATGGTGTTGGGTGCTGCTGCCTGCGGTGCACGAGCATTCACGACATCTTCCGGTCCGGGCATGGCGCTCAAGCAGGAGGGTTTTTCTTATGCTGCGCGTATGGAACTGCCCTATGTGGTTATGAATGTACAGCGCTGGGGCGTGGGACTTGGCATGCTGGATTCTGGTCAGGTCGACTACTTGCGAGACACCCGCGCCGGCGGAAACGGTGACTATCGCCATATTGTCTATGCACCAGACAGTGTGCAGGAGCTGGTGGACGATGTATACGAAGCATTTGATGTGTCACAAAAATACAGAATGGGCGTCCTGATCCTGTCAGAGGGCTATTTGGGACAGATGATGGAGTCCGTGGAACTTCCGCCCTACAAGGAGATTACCCATCCGGATTGGGGACTTGACGGAACGGGTGAAGTCGGCTTGAAACAAATGTGTCCCTGCTATAATGTTGCACTGGCTCACCAGCTTTTGCCTCAGCGGCAGGAGCGGATTAACCGTGTTTGCCGCGAAATGCAGCGCTGGGAAAACATCTCGGTGGAGGATGCAGAGTATGTGTTCGTAGCATTTGGCCTGCCTGCCCGTGTCTGCGCGGATGCAGTATACCAGCTCCGCGCAGAGGGACATAAGGTGGGGCTGATCCGCCCGAAGCTTGTGTTTCCTTATCCGTTTGATGCATTTAAACAGGTCAATCCGCAGGTGAAGGCATTCATTTCCGTCGAAACCAATGACCTGGGGCAGATGGTGCAGGATGTAGCGCTTGCGGCAAAAAGAGAGTTCCCACAGCGCAATGTACCGGTTTATTGCTACACACACAGCGTAGGTGTGCCGAGAGTGCAGGCGGTTGTGGACTATTACCGTTCTGTCTGCAACGGATCCGTTAGGGAGGTATATTAATAATGAGAGTAATCAAAGAAAAACCTGCCATCATTGAAAACGCACATAATTTTTGTGCCGGTTGTTCTCACGGCACATTCTACAGACTGATTCAGGAATGCGTGGAGGAGTTGGGGTATGCTCATCGGCAGATCATAGCCTTGGGCGTCGGTTGCAATTGTAATCTGTCTCTGTCCGGTATTGACCATATTGATAAGTTCCAGTGTGCCCATGGCCGCGCTGCGGCATCGGCCACTGGCATCAAGAGAATGCGCCCGGATCTGCTGGTAATGACCTATCAGGGTGACGGTGACTGCGGTGTGATTGGCTTGTCTGAAACCCTAAATGCAGCCTACCGCAACGAGAAAATCACGGTATTTACCGTAAATAATCTCAACTTCGGTATGACAGGCGGACAGATGAGCTGGACAACAATGGAAGGACAGAAAACAGCTACATGCCTGATGGGACGCGACTGTGAAAAGACAGGATATCCCATTCATCTGCCTGAACTGATTGCTACGCAATTCCGCCCAGCATATGTTGCGCGCTGCGCCGTGTATGATTCGAAAAATGTGGAGCAAGCACGCCGTTGTATCCGGAACGCGTTGGAAGCACAGATCAAAGGGGAGGGATATTCCATGGTGGAGCTGTTGGGCGTATGCCCCACAAACTGGGGAATGTCTCCATTGAAGGCAGAAGAACGCCTGAAAACAGAAATATTGAAGGAGTATCCACTTGGAGAGTTCAAGACCCGCGGATAAAATTTGCCGCAGGAGCGGAAACGAGGGGGCCGGATCATCCGTTGCTCCCGTCTCCAAAGCATGACAATTTTAAATGAAAGGCGGCCTTATCCACAGTTACGAAAAGGATATTGTGCCGAAAAGGATAGTAAAATGAAGGAAATCATTTTTGCAGGTTTTGGAGGTCAGGGCGTGCTGACAGGAGGACTTGTCATCGCGGAAATGGCAACCAAAAGCGGATTGAGTGCAGTATGGATGCCGGCTTACGGCCCTACGATGCGTGGCGGAAAAGCAAACTGCGTCGTCAAGTACGGCGAGATGCCGGAAGAAAAGATCGGAAGCCCTGTCATGGAGTGTGCGGACGTTCTGGTGGCTATGAATGTTCCCGCGCTGGATTATCTGGAGTTCTGTAAAGCGGATTGCACGGTGTTTGCCAATGCACATAATGTGCCTGAGGATCAGCAGTATCCTGCCGGTGTAAAAGTGGTGCGGCTGGACTGTGCGGAACTGGCGGAGAAGGCAGAAAATCCCAAGGGACAGAGCCTTGTTATGGTGGGTGCGATCATCAAGCATTTGGGTTGGTTTGACGGCGCATTTGCCAGAGACAGTCTGATGGACTTCTTTGTGCATAAGGGAAAGGAAAAGTTTGCGCAGGCTAATGTCCGCGCATTTGATGTGGGGTATGAGGAGGTAAAATGAATCTCAAAAAACTGTTTTGCCCTGAAAGCATTGCGGTGGTAGGTGCTAGCGATAGGCCTGGCAGCTTTGGCTGCCATACAGCGATTAACGCTATGAAGTCGAATGTTGCTCGTGTGTATCTCGTTAACCCGAAGAAAAAAGAATTAAACGGCTGCCGCACCTATGCTTCTCTCGGCGATTTGCCCGAGACGGTGGACTGCGCTGTGGTTTGCACGCCCAAGGAGGCGGTGCTTCCAATTTTGCTTCAGGCAGCGGAAATGGGGACAAAGGCAGCAATTGTTTTTGCCAGCGGTTTTTCTGAAGAGCACAGTGAAGAAGGTACTGAGCTTGAAGAGGAGATGAAGCGGCTGTCCCAGAAGTACGGTATGGCCATTCTCGGCCCGAACTGTGCTGGTCTGCTGAACAATGTCAAGAAAATCAATATGTGGGGCATGGCTTGCACTTTGGATATGCAGACTCGGCCTACTGGCATCGGCGTACTGGCTCAGAGTGGTTTTATTGCATCCAACATTATGGCTCGCCCCGGACTGAATATCTCCTATGTTGTTTCTTCCGGCAATGGCAATATCGTGACCCTCGAGGAATACATGGAATACATGGTACATGATGATGCGGTGCAGGTCATTGCATTGTACTTGGAGGGCGTTCGTGATGCCGTTAAATTTACCTCCTCACTGGCGGAGGCTGCCCGCCTGCGCAAGCCTGTAGTGGTTTTGAAGGCGGGTAAGTCTGCCGTCGGTGCCAAGGCAGCGGCATCTCATACAGGCAATCTGGCGGGCAGCAAAGAGGCCTATCATGCGGTGTTCCGTAAATACGGTGTGGTCGAGGTGGACTGCCTGGAGGAACTGCTTTGCATGGCGCAGATGTTCTCGGTGCTGGGCAGCAATCTTCCGGCTGCAGCTGGGATCGCCGGATTGAATCTCTCCGGTGGCGCAAATACCATTTGTGCGGATCTGTGTGAGCAGTTTGAAATTCCGCTGCCGCCCCTGCAGGAGGCTGACAAGGAGAAAATCAGAAAATATATCCCTGTGTTTGCCACACCCAATAATCCGCTTGATGCCACCACGGCGCTTTTCGGTGATGTGGAAAGAACGGTGGGCCTGCTGCGTGTATTTGAAGGCATGGAAGATGTTGGTGGCATTACGATTGGCTGCAACATTGACATAACGGAGGGCAAGGTGTCGGTAGGGATCTGCGAGGCACTCATGGAAGCTCGCAAGCGTGGACTGAAAAAGCCCTACTTTGTGGTGCCTTCGCTGGAGGCTTCCCCCAGTGAGCGCTATAAGGCTCTGCTGGAGCAAAACGAAATCGTGGTAATGTCCAGTGCCAAAACGGCCTATCGCTGTCTTGCTCTGCTGATGGAGTATACTCGTTATTCACCTCAGCGCCACGATCTGCGCAGTGTGAGCAATGTCGCGGTTGCGGCAGGCGTGGGCACACAAACACTGACGGAATATGAAGCAAAGCAGCGTATTGGTGCCTGCGGCGTATGCGTGGGTGAAGAGAGAGTAGTTGCCAATCTGGAGGAACTGCGGCAGGTGCTACCGAATATGAAATTTCCTCTGGTGATGAAGGTGAGTTCTAAGGATATCCTTCATAAAACGGATTGCGGCGGTGTGAGGCTGAATATCCAGAGCGCACAGGAGGCCGAGCAGGCATTTATGCGTATTATGGAAAACTGCGCCACCCACTGCCCTCAGGCACAGATTGAAGGTGTGTTGGTTGGTACGATGGCGCCGAAGGGTATTGAAATGATCCTGGGCGTTCATAACGATGCACAGTTTGGCCCTATGCTTCTGGCAGGTCTGGGCGGAGTCTTTGTGGAACTTTTCCGGGATGTTGTGCTGACACCCTGTCCTATTAGTCATGAGGAGGCCGAGGATCTGCTGACCACGCTGAAGTCCTACCGTTTGTTAAGTGGCTATCGCGGCGATACGGCAAAGGATGTGGCTGCATTGGCGGATCTGATGGTGCAGATATCTCGCTATGCGGTCGATAACAGAGACCTGCGTGAACTTGATCTTAATCCCGTTTTTGTGTATGACAAAGGAGAAGGCGTCCGCGTGATCGATGCGTTGATGCTTATGAATGCATAACAGGAAACGGTTAATTCGGAAAGGAGAAATCAAATATGGAGTATCCATATGCGGATCGAATGAGTGCATTTGGGCGTTCTCCCATTCGTGAGGTACTGAAAATGGCCTCACAGCCAGGAGTCATTTCTTTCGCAGCCGGGAGCCCTAATCCATCAACCTATCCGGTCAAGGAAATGAGGGAGATCTTGTGCAGACTTTTAGACGAACAGCCGGCCCGCATGTTGCAGTATGGGGTTAGTGAGGGCTATCCTCCGCTGCAGGAGGCACTGAAAAAGCGGATGCGTGAAAAATATCAATCCTTCAGTGATGGCGATGGGATCCTAATCACCTCCGGCGCACAGCAGGCTATTGAGGCATTTGCAAAGACATTTTTGAATGAGGGTGATGGAGTGATCTGCGAGAATCCCAGCTTTATCAGCTCTCTCAATGCCATTCGCTCCTATAACGGCGGTCGCTTGATCGGAATTCCCGTAGATGATGAGGGAATGCGCATGGAATATCTGGAGGATGCGCTCAAGCGTGAGAAGAACATTAAGTTCATCTATACAATTCCCACCTTCCAGAATCCAACAGGTGTAACGCTTTCTCTACAGCGCCGCAAGCAGATGCTGGAGCTTGCCAAAAAGTACAATGTTATGATTTTGGAAGATTCGCCCTATTTTGAGCTGCGCTATTCGGGCGAGTACGTTCCCACAATCAAGAGCATGGATCAGGACGGTATAGTTACATTTGCCGGTTCTCTGTCCAAGATTTTAGCACCCGGCATCCGTGTTGGTTTTTTGATCGGCCCAGATGAAGTGGTCAAGAAGGTCACCAAATGTAAGCAAATCAGCGATGTGCATACCAGCACGCTAATGCAGGCAATGTGTAGCGAGTATCTGACAGGTTATGATGTGGACGGACACATTAATATGATCTGTGATCAGTATCGTGCCAGTCGCGATGTGATGCTGGAGGCACTGGGTGGTATTGACGAGCGTGTACGGTATACTCATCCTGAGGGCGGTCTGTTCCTGTGGGCGGAAATGCCCAAGGGCTATGTGGCTGAAAAGCTACTGGATCGTATTCTTGCTGCCGGAAAGGTTTTGATGATTTCAGGCCCTGCTTTTGCAGTAGGTGAGGGAGAATTTTCAAACTGCTTTCGCTTGAATTTTTCCATGCCGACTCATGAACAGATTTGCCAAGGAGTAGACATAATAAATCGTTGCGTTAGAGCTTATTTGGACGAATAAATTGAATAACATTTATGTAATAGAAGGAGAAAAATATGAATAAGAATCCGGTGCCGCAGGGAAAGTATAAGCCAGCGATTCGCTATGGGAATACCGTCTACACGGCGGGTATGACATCCAGAAAGGATGGAAAGCTTCTTGTGAGCGGAAAAGTGAGTGCTCAGGAGCCTGCAGAAATATATCGTGTGGCCGTGGAGCAGGCTGCTGCTAATGCTCTCACTGCAGCGCAAAATACGCTGACTGAGGGTGAGAAGATTGCTCAGATTCTTACACTGACCGTTTATATTAATGCGGAATCTGACTATCAGACCCATGCCAAAATCGGTGACCTTGCCTCTGAATATCTTTGTTCTGTGTTGGGAGAAGCAGGGATCGGCGCAAGAGCGGCCATCGGTGTTGCTACTCTGCCGGGAAATGCACCGGTAGAGATCCAGCTTGTGGCAGCTATTGAAAAGTACGATTAAGGCTGATTGGGTACATATCTGTAGTGACTGTATCCTTCTGTGTTGGACGGCACATCAAAAAACAGTAGATCAACATTTATCTTGGCCTCAGCTGACGGTGCAGTCTAAGAACTTTTGATTGCCAAATCAATAGTGAAAAAATGATAATTAATGAGGCCGAAGATATAGAAAAACATTATGATCTTAAATTAAATGCACCCACACATAGAAATCATCCGTCGCTGAGTCCGTTTTGGTCACACCTGAAGTGGTAAGCTTAAATTGCTCACGCCCTCCCACAGACTTGAGGGGGAACCCTGCGGCACACGCTATGAACGATGCTGCGGAGTTATGACAGCCGCGCCAGCGGAGACCGGTATCATGCCCAGCGTCGGGGGTTCGAGATAAAAGCGACGAGAAGATAAGAAACAGAAGTAAAACAAAATAAGCACCAGCCGTATCGTTTTTGACTATGTAAATGATCTCAATCCTTTCGTGCGGCTGGTGCTTTCTTATCCCAGGAGGCATTTGCTTATGAAAAACAAAGCTGAAAGCACAGACAGCAAACAGGCTTCTGAAACAATAGCTATGAAAAAAGTAACCACCTACATGATAGATGGCAGGAAATTTGTTGTTACACCCGTGTTCCGAGAAGAAGGGCGCGAAACCTTTGGAAGTATTTTAATGCGGCTGATGAAATCGGAAATCAGCGTACAGCCATAATATAAAGCTGACAAACGTGACAACGGCAGAAAGACGTGGTATTCTTTCATCGTAAATATCGCTGTTTGACTGCCAGAAAGGAGGACTTATGAAAAAGTCAAGCAGTGTAAAAGCACGCGAGAATACCGCGTTTTTGTATCCCCGCCTTTCGAGAGACGATAACCTTGAGGGAGAAAGCTACAGCATCCAAAACCAAGAGCTAATATGTAAAGGGTGGTTTCTACCATCTAATACATATGACTGCGGCTCATTTGTGGTGAATTGAAAAGCAGTTGTAGGAAAGGAGCAGAAAAGCCTTATAGCCGCTACAAATTCAACGCAGAAAGGAGCTGTTGCTTATGAAATCTCTATTTGAGGAAATGGGCGGTACATATCGTCAAGTGGGCGATTATCTCATCCCAAACCTTGTTTTGCCAGATGACGGCGATTATCAGATCGGCAAATATGGGCGTATGCGCCGCAGCTATCTGAAAGAACACCGAAAAATTCTTTACACCAATTATGTAATGGAGGGTACGCTGTTCAAGCATTTGTCCGAAATCGACCAAGCCTGTAACGAACGTATGGAAATCATCGTTCCCGCTATGGCGAAGCAGGAGGGCGTGACCGAAGCACTCAAAGCGGCTGACCAAATGGAATGGGTACGCCGCATGAATAGCATCCGTAACCGTGCGGAAGAAATTGTCCTGCACGAATTGGTATATGACCAGTAACAACATAAGCAAAGCCCACGCTGCCGACAAGAAAAATCGGAGGCGTGGGCTTTTTACGTTATGTAGGTAACACCAACAAAGCCGAATATCAAGGGTCTCCGTGCCGCTTTGCGGCACTCCGATGAACGGCGTACCGCCGCCCTTGACCTGCGGAGGGGCCTTCACCCTCCACCCCGCGCAGAGCATGGCATCTCTGCACTCCGCACAGAAGGCTCCCGCCCTCTGTACTCCCGTTGATGAAATCCGAAACTCGCAGCCTTGGCCGGGGGCTTCTTGTTTCAGTTTCCATCAGTTTTGCGGAACCGTTCACCAGACGGTCCCACAAAAAATAGCCGTTGAGATTTTTGCTACCATCATTGGCATGACGGAGCGGAACTCAACGGCTTCAGAATAGCTAAAGCCCTCAACCGTTATCGAGTCGAGGGCTTCAGCTATTATATGTATCTCAATCTAACTCAATCTAAAAATGTCACGGCTGTGCCATATGCAAAGATTTCAACTACTTGCTTGCTGCCAGTTAGTCCAGAACCCACAGCAACTCGATATTGGAATTGACAGAAGATAACCGCATCCCCACCGATTGCTGCGCATTTTTTACGAAGTTGCTCTTTTACCCCGTTAAAAGCCGTGTTTGGATCAGCTCCAGAGAAAAGCCCTTCTTTGTTCGAATCGAGCGCAAAAATGGTATCCAATACTTGATATGGATGACCAAGGTCTCCGGTTGATGTGGGAATGAATTTCTCTTGACGGGTGATTTCTTGTCCGCTTTGCTTTCCACCTTTAAACCCAAATGCCATGATATTGAACCTCCTACTTTAGATCTTCGATTTTAGCATTATAGACAATCTCTTTTACGTCTATATCCGCTCTCGCTTTGTTGTGCGTGAGTGCTGCCCATTCTTCTTCACTGCCGCCGTAATAAACCTTTTCGACATCATGGAAATAGCCGTAAAAGCCATAGCTATCTTCACCCGGCTGTAACGATTTCGGAATGTAGACATATTTAATGCCGGAACTGTTAAAGGTGTTACTTGGCATGCTGGTAATACCTTCTGGCAAGATAACGCTTGTTACACTAGATAAAGCAAAGAGCCCTTCTATCTCCGGAGCAACTTTATATGTTTTTCCCTCTATCTCATATGACGTTCCTATTTTTACCTTTTTGTCACGTCCGTTATAATCTTTGAGGTACACATAGTCGCCATCAAGATAATAATCAAATTTATCAATAGGCGTATCTTCCTGAGCCCAAATAGATTCTGGTGCTGTATTTGAATTATCGGACGAGCTATTATTCCCCAAGCTACCGATAATCCCGATAAGCACAAAGACGGCAAGAACGATCAGTATTATCGTGCCACAACCCATTTTTTTCTTTGGCTTAGGGGCTGTTGCTGGCCTTGTATAATTAGGGACGGAATTTTGGTTGATATTTACATTTACAGTTGTTGGTCTTTCGTAATGATGTTTAGATGTCGTTTCCTCTTCTTGCATAGGAAAGACCTTTCCACAGTAAGTACATCTGCCGTTCTCAACAGGCGCTCCACATGCGTCACACTTCATACCCTATCACGCTCCTCCATGCTTCTTCTACATTATTTCAGTAAGCAGTTTTGCTTTAACCTTCTCAAACTCTTCCTGTGTTAATACTCCTGCATCCAAAAGCTTTTTATATTTTAAGATTTGATCTGCAATGGCATCTGTTGTTTTGGCAGAGTCTGTTTCCTTTTGATCAGAAGACTGAGTTGGTGCATCATCTAAGCTCCGGTCAATATTTTTTGATACCACTCGACCCACTGCCAATCCAGCGCCAAGACCAGATAATCCACCTGGTTGTTTCGCTGCGTCTCTTATAGCTCTTGCAGATTGATACTGAACAAATGTATCCATGTTCCTTGACGCTAGGCCAATTCCTGATTGTTCATCAATCATTGCTTCGACTTCTTTTGGCAGTCCGATATTTTCAACGGAGGTATTTGCGATTTCTAAGCCAAGTGGCTCTGCTTTTTCATTTACAAAAGGGGTCAATAGCCCGGATAATTCTCTGTAATGAGTGGCTAAGTCCAGAATGGATACTGTGCTTTCCCCTAAACGTTGCCCCACTGCTTCGCTGACCATAGAGGTTAAATACTGAATTATATCATATGTCATGTTGAGGCTTCGCGCTCCGAAAACCTCAGTCATAAACACTTTTGCATCCTTCACCCGGAAAGAAAAGGTTCCAAATGCGGTTACTCTAACCATTCCCAGTTCTTCATCTCTCTTAATAATCGGGTTCTTTGTTCCCCATCGATTGTTAATAAATTGTGTGGTGTTAACAAAATACAAATCCGATTTAATGGGAGAATTAAAAAGAGAGGGCAACGCTGCCAACGAGGATAAAACCGGTAAATTGCCAGTACTCAACTTATAGTTTCCGGGGAGAAAGATATCCGCTATTTGCCCCTTGCATACAAAGACTGCACATTGACCATTTCTTACAATCAATCTTGCGCCTTGCTTAATCTCATCTCCATAACGAGTAAATTTATATACCAGTAGTTTATTGCTTTCGTCAACATGCTCTATGACATCAATAAACTGACCCTTAATGAAATCACCAAAGCCCACGTAATCATCCTCCCTATTGGCTATTTGAACTCAATGATATCATCCATACCGCAATTCAGTGCACGGCATATTTTCTCGGCACTTTGCAGTGAGATATATTCATTGCGCTTTAATTTGGTAATAACATTCAAGCTTAATTCAGCCTTTTCGGCGAGCTCCGCATTTGACATACCTTTTTCAATTAGAATATGAAACAGCTTTTTATATTCGACCGCCATTTATTTGTCCTCTTCTGAAACATACCTACTCTCCATTCTACAGAGCTAATTTATCACACTTGAGTGATTTTTTCAATAGATTGGGGACAATCTTTTTTAGAAATGTAGACCGATTGCCATTGATGAATTCAGAAGTCGTGTCCCTGTTCATCGTTTTATTATGGGCATCTGAATTCATCACAAAAGAATATAGCAGTTCGTTCCCTGTTGATGGGAAACGGGTATACTGCTCGGGAAAATGTGCCGAAGAAGCACGCCGCCAGCAGACCGCAGCAAGGGTGCGTAAGCACCGGGAGAAAAAACAACAGATGTAACCGTTTTGCCCTCGAAAAGTCTTGTGCCACAAGGCTTTTTGGAGGGCATTTCTCTGTCGGCAAGGTATTAATACTGCCGGCTCACTTTTAACCGCACAAATGGTTACACGGCATCGGAACTAAAATTATTATACGAGAATTTTATGAATTTTTCAACACGGAGGTAAACCGCCTATGGTAAAAAACGAAAACAGAAACTTTTCTTATATGACCC
Source organism: Oscillospiraceae bacterium (assembly GCA_017936985.1). Next base: position 1,936 of record JAGBEM010000125.1, on the reverse strand, counting down.
GCCGTATTGGCGGCACCACCTATAAGGTGAAAGTGGTGTTCAGCGATACCGAACACGAAACGATGGAAGATAAAATTTTGCGCATTGTTCGCAATGAAGCGCTGGATAATGACGGAAAATGTGATATAATGGGTGTACCACAAATGAGCCGACAGTCTGAAAGGAGCGCATCATGATGAGCGTGAAACAGACTGTGGGACAAGATCCCAATAAGATTACGGCATTATACGAGAGACTTTCCCGTGACGATGACCAGGTTGGCGATAGCAACAGCATTGTCAATCAGAAAAAATACCTCGAAAGCTATGCTGAGCAGAAAGGTTACACGAATATCCAACATTACACCGATGACGGTTGGAGCGGCGGCAATTTCAATCGCCCTGCATGGAAGCAGTTGGAAGCAGATATTGAAGCCGGCAAAGTTGCCCATGTGATCGTAAAGGACATGAGCCGAATCGGCAGAGATTATCTGCAGACCGGTTTTTACACGGAGGTATTCTTCCGTGAGCATGGAGTTCACTTTATTGCGATTGCCAACAGCGTGGACAGCGATGACCAGAACAGCAATGAGTTTGCACCGTTCCTCAATATCATGAACGAGTGGTATCTTCGTGATTTGAGCCGCAAACAGCGCACTGCCATCCGTGTAAAAGGCGAATCGGGTAAGCCCACTACCAACTGTGCCATCTATGGCTACAAGAAAAAGCCGGGTGACAAGTACAGTTGGTATATCGACGAGGAAGCGGCAGAGGTTGTCCGCAGGATATTCCGTCTGACCATTGAGGGCAAAGGCCCGTATGATATTGCCCGTATCCTCTATGACGATAAGGTAGAAACGCCTGCCGTTTACTTTGGCAAACAGAACAAGGGCATTTGGAAAAGCAAGGAGGAATTTCCCAACCCGTATAACTGGAGTGGTTATATTGTCGGGAGCATCCTTTCCAAACCCGAATATATGGGGCATACGGTCAACTTCCGTTCTCATAAGCAGTCCTACAAAGACAAAAATCCCGTGATGAACCCCAAAGAGGAAAGATACGCAGCAGTATACTGATTTTCAGTTATCAGCTCCGTCATATAGGTGTGGGAAAACACAATATGGGCAAACGTGTCAAAGCAGTCAAGCCGGAGCTTGAACGCTATGTGGGATTGGTGCAGCAGATTAAGGACAAATCCAAGGAGCGAAAAACTCTGCTTGCAGAGAAAAAAGAAACGCCGTTCTATCAGATACCCAAGCTGCACGACCTTACCCGTCGTATTACCGAGCTAACCGAAGAAATAGAAGAACTGAAAACAGAAAAGGAAATGCTTCTTCGATCTTTGGACTGCGCCGACGAAGCAGGCATTTCTGATGTGAAGAAAGAAATCGCCACTTTGGAGAGTGCGCTGCAGAAGCTGTCTGAACAGGAGGAGAAATATTCTGCCGAACTTGATGAAGCTTTGAAGCAGTACGCCGAACTGAAAGAACAAGCCGCCGGTATGGACGCTGTCGAGCTGATGGACGCAAGGCTTGCCGTCCGTGAGGAACAGGAACGCTCTGTCGCCAGTCGTGTGAAGTCTGCCTACGGTGAGAAATACGATCCGATGATGATGCAAGACAGCAAGCGTGATGTGGCAAATCTGCTCAATGAGGAAACAGAGGCACGCTCCATCCGTGAACGTCTGCGTCAGAAGCAACAGGCACAGCAGAAGCAGAACAAGAAGAAAAGCCGAGACAGGTGGGAGCGGTAAAATTTCAGCGGGAGTGCATCGTTCAAAATGTACTCCCGCTTTTTACATCTATTTTCGCATTCTTTAAAGCGTCTTGTAGGTTTAGGATGCAAAAACTCACTCTATTAATCATCTTCAAAAATCATGTCAATTCCTTGCTGCAAGGTTTCTGCACCGATTACACCCGTTGCCTGGGCTATTACGTTTCCATCAGCGTCGATAAAAT
>JAGBEM010000124.1 GCA_017936985.1 Oscillospiraceae bacterium | reverse complement strand
TCAATCCGGATTAAACATTTTATTAGAGAATCATATGAGACGGGAATATGTGATTTTCTATTCCGAAAATCACATATTCGGCAACGCCATCAGGCGGTGCCTTCTCGATAAAAATTGAACATTTTTATCGAGAATTAGTATTAGCCGAAATCTCATAATAGTTGCTCTACCATTAATACCTCACTTGTATAATGGCTGAGGCAATTCTTTTTGGAAGATTTATTATGGAACGGCGACTTCTTCAAGATTGGTATTCCGTTCATCCTGTCCGCTATTGTTCCCGATTACATCCTGATTTGGATTCTGTTCGGCGTATAAGTTGAATCAATCCCCACAGTCTTTCCTCTCCTTGTAGGAGGATCGACTGTGGGGTTTTTGTGTTTTGGGATGTGTAGCCACAAACTCCATTTTTCAGTTTGTGGGTACAGATGCATAAACGCATCTGGGATTGTAAAGGGACTGCAGGTTCCTTTACTTCGGGGTTTCCAATAGGGGTGAAAGCGCCCTGTTGGCACACGATTTTGCGTTGCAAAGTCTAGTATGTTATCCGCGACCTTGATATTGCAGAAAACGGATATGCGAACGATATGAACGAAACCAGGCTCCACCACGAGATATATTTATCGGACGCGCGGAAAGCAGCGCCGGAGAAATGGAAAACCATAATTCGCCATCCGATTAGAACACAATAAAGGAGATCGCTATATGAAAAATAAAGCACTTGTGGTTATTGACATACAAAATGACATTACAAAGAATTACCGTGAAATCGTTGAGAACCTCAATAAAGCCATAGACTGGGCTATTGAACAAGAAATGTATGTGGTATACATCTGCCAGAACAACATTACCCCTTCTGCAAAGAATTTCCTTCCTGGTACAAAAGGCGCAGAAATCGTTCCGGAGCTTCATGTCGCGAGTGATCACATTTTCATCAAGACCAAAACAAACGCCCTTACCAGCGAAGCATTCTGTGCATTTATTGAGGAAAACAGCATTACGGAGTTTGTGATTACCGGCGCTGATGCAACCGCTTGTGTGAAGTCTACCTGCTATAACATGACGAAAGCAGGATATGCCGTTACCGTTCTATCTGACTGCGTGACCAGCTATGATAAGAAAAAGATTCCTGTAATGCTGGAATATTATAAAAGCAAAAATTGTATAGTGGTGACTTTGGATCAGATGGTAGCGACGTCTTTACAATAATCAGAGAGGAAACGAATGCAGTTTATAAATTGCCCTATGTAGGAAATAGAACGAGCGCCCTGCTGATCGTGATGGTCAGCAGGGTTTTTCTGTAGCGGGATATTGACGGATGTGATAGAATGAAAGATAATACTCGCCCAAAACCGCAGTAGTCTGTTTTCGCAATTTCGACTACGTTTTGACTACGTTTGCTTGCACTGATTTGCCTCATTTTGCCCTCCAAACCGGATTTGGACAGAATTCTGTACATCACAGATTTCAGGGCATGAATCGCAAAATGGCGCATTAAAAGCGTGACCAAGGTTCTTAATAACTGGTTTGCGCGGATTGATTATGCTTCGTAGATTTGCTGTGTGCCATTAATGGCCTCTGCTAAATATACATTACTCCAGCGTCTTGCGCCCTCTTTATCACGATTGAGCAGATGCCGGTACAACTCTTCCACATTGCTACGAAGGGCAGCTACCCCATATTTTTTACAGAATCGAACCCAAAGTGCTGTACAGGGTACTTTGAAAGAGGTGTAGATCAGCGGCAGAATGTGGTTTCCGCCCATCAGCGTCATCTCGTGGTGGAACGCGAAGGCAATCTCCGCTGCTTGCGCCGGGGTAGGATGCTCGCCCAGTTGATCTACAAACTTTCCTAACTGCTCCAGTTGTGCATCGCTGGCGTTGTCCATGACCCGATGCAGGGTCATCTGCTCCAAGCCCCAGCGGACTTCCAGAATGGAGCGGATCTCCTCTTTGCCGAGCATCCCGCCATTATAGTCCATAATGGCCATAAGGGTCTCCATGTTTCCATCACGGCGATAGTCGGCAACATAGGCGCCCTGACGGGGACGCACTTCCAAAAAGCCCTGACGAGCCAGTTCTGTAATGCCGCCGTTGACAACAGCACGCGAGACACCCATCTGCTGGCAAAGTTCCCGCTCTGAGGGTAGTTTTTCTTCCATAGGCAGTTCTCCGGACAAAATCATCCCCTGCAATTTCTGTACAAACAGTTCTTTTAAACTGGGCGCGTAAAGCTGTTCAAAATTCATATGGCATCCTCCTGCAAATATCTTGGTTATACCACATACCACGAATTAATTTTATCATGCAAACTGTCGAATTTCAACCTGAGATTTTTCTATAAAACATAGAATTTCCAGTTGATAGTTGACAGTTATCCCAAATAAACTTAAACTATAATCAGTAGAAAAATACCGTTATACTGGTATGACCAGAAAGGAGCGATGCTTTTGGAAAAGGTAAGAATTTTGGAAGTTAAGCAAAGTGTATTCGCAAACAACGATGCCCAGGCAGAGAAACTTCGGGAAGAACTGAAGCAGAAGGGAATCTATCTTCTGAACCTGATGTCTTCTCCCGGAAGCGGCAAAACCACCACCCTGACCCGGCTGATTGAGCTTTTGAAAGAGGATCTGAAGATCGGTGTGATGGAGGCGGACATTGACTCGGATGTGGACGCTGTCACTATCGCCGCCACCGGCGCCAAGGCCATCCAGCTCCACACCGGCGGCATGTGCCACCTGGATGCGGCTATGACCCGCCAGGGTATGGACGGTCTGGATGCCGGTGAAGCCGACCTGGTGGTTTTGGAAAATGTGGGTAATTTGGTTTGCCCCGCGGAGTTTGACACCGGCGCAGTGAAAAACATGGCAATCCTCTCCGTGCCGGAGGGACACGACAAGCCGCTGAAGTACCCGCTGATGTTTCAGGTCTGCGATACCGTCCTGATCAATAAGATCGATGTAGCGCCCTACTTTGATTTTGACTTTGAAAAATGCACCGAGTACATCCATATGCGCAATCCCCAAGCAAAAATCTTCCCCATCAGCGCCAAAACCGGCGAGGGTGTGGATGCGGTGGCTGATTGGCTGAAAGAAGAAGTAAAGAATTGGAAAGGAGTATGAGAAATGGCAGATTATCTGGCAGGTTTCTATCCCGAGTGGGTAGATAAAGAAGAAAATCCCAGGCAGATCATTTTAGACTTAGGCAAAATGATCACCAACCGGATCCCCGTAAAGCTGGGATTTCAAAAGCTCAACAAGTACGATCCCGAGTACTGGGGTCTTGCTACTCTCTTAACCGACGAGCAGGCAGAGGTGGCTCTGAAGATGGGTGTGAGAAAGCCCAAGACCATGGAGGATATGGTTAAGCTCACCGGAAAGAGCGAAACAGAGCTGGAAAAGCTCCTGGGGGATATGTCCTTCATGGGCATTCTGGAGTACAACTGGGAGAATCCCACCCGCACCAAGCAGTGGGTCCTGCCCATGTTCGTTCCCGGCAGTGCGGAATTTACCAACATGAATGACACCATCCTGAAGAAATATCCCGAAATGGGTCGTTTCTTCGAGCGGATGAGTCGTCTGCCTCTGGAGAAGGTCACCCCCATGGTACCTCCCGGAGGCGCCGGCATCGGCATGCACGTGATCCCTGTGGAAAAGGCCATCGAAACCGAGAACCAGTCCATTTCGGTGGAACATATCTCCCACTGGCTGGATAAGTATGAGGGCAAGTACGCCGCATCTCCCTGCTCCTGCCGCAAATCCCGTCTGACCTTCGATGAAGGCTGTGCCGATGACCCCGAAGGCTGGTGTGTTGCCGTGGGCGACATGGCTGATTACGTGGTGGAAACCGGTAAGGGTGGCCGCTACATCACCAAGGAAGAGGCTCTGGAAATCTTCCGCAAGGGCGAGGAAAACGGCTTCGTCCATCAGATCACCAACATTGACGGTGCAGACAAAATCTTCGCCATCTGCAACTGCAACATCAATGTCTGCTATGCTCTGCGTACCTCCCAGCTGTTCAACACCCCCAACCTGTCCAGAAGCGCCTATGTGGCACGGGTGGAAAAGGACGACTGCGTTGCCTGCGGCAAGTGCGTGGAGGTCTGCCCTGCCGGTGCTGTGAAGCTGGGTCAGAAACTGTGCACCAAGGACGGCAAGCAGGTAGAGTATCCCAAGCATCCCCTGCCCAGCGAGATGAAATGGGGCCCCCATATGTGGGATGAAAACTATAGGGACAACAACCGCATCAACTGCTACGATACCGGTACCGCTCCCTGCAAGACTGCATGTCCTGCACACATTGCCGTCCAGGGTTACCTGAAGATGGCCGCTCAGGGCCGCTACACCGAAGCCCTGGCGCTGATCAAGAAAGATAATCCCCTGCCCGCTATCTGCGGCCGCATCTGCAACCGCCGCTGTGAGGACGCCTGTACCAGAGGCTCCATCGACCAGGCTATCGCCATTGACGAGGTCAAGAAGTTCATTGCCCAGCAGGATCTGAACGCAGAAACCCGCTATATCCCCAAAAAGGTGGTTCCCTCCCTCAACGGCTCCTTCTCTGAGAAGGTCGCTATCATCGGCGCAGGCCCTGCGGGATTAAGCTGTGCTTTCTATCTGGCTGAAAAGGGTTACTCCCCCGTGATTTTCGAAAAGAACGAAAAGCCCGGCGGTATGCTCCGCTACGGCATCCCCAGCTTCAAGCTGGAGAAAGATGTGATCGATGCCGAAATCGACATCATCAAGGCCATGGGCGTGGAGATCAAGTGCGGCATTGAAGTGGGCAAGGATGTGACGCTGGACGAACTGCGTGCACAGGGTTACAAGGCATTCTACATTGCCATCGGCTGCCAGGGCGGACGCAAAGCGGGTATCCCCGGTGAGGATGCAGAAGGTGTCATGACCGCCGTGGACTTCCTTCGCACTGTCGGCGCTGACGAAAGCTATCCTGTAACCGGCAAGGCTGTGGTTGTTGGCGGCGGCAATGTGGCCATCGACGTGGCAAGAACCGCCCAGCGCTGCGGCGCTGAGTCCGTGTCCATGTTCTGCTTAGAGCCTCGTGACAAGATGCCCGCCTCCGAGGAAGAAATTGCAGAGGCGCAGGAAGAAGATGTGACCATTAACTGCGGTTGGGGTCCCAAGGAAATCCTCACCGAAAACGGCAAGGTCACCGGCATCGTCTTCAAGCGCTGCGTCAGCGTTTGGAACGCAGAAGGCAAGTTTGCACCCACCTATGATGAAAATGACACCAAGACCGTTCCCTGCGACCGGGTATTCCTGTCCATCGGTCAGAGCATTCTGTGGGGTGATCTGCTGAAGGGCTCCAAGGTGGAACTGGGCCGCGGAAATGGTGCAGTTGCAGACAGCCTTACCTATCAGACCGCGGAACCCGATATCTTCGTTGGCGGCGATGTGTACACCGGCCCCAAGTTTGCCATCGATGCCATCGCTGCTGGCCGTGAGGGTGCTATCTCCATCCACCGGTTCGTGCAGCCTCACTCTAGTCTGACCATTGGCCGTAACCGTCGTGAGTTTATCGCCCTGGATAAGGACAACATCAAGGTAGAGCAGTACGATAACGCTTCCCGTCAGATTCCCGGCACCCGTGCTGATTTGGACCACAAGAAGTCCTTCCGGGATGCAAAGCTCCCCTTCACGGAAGAGCAGGTCAAGGCAGAAACGGCAAGATGCCTGGGCTGCGGTGCATCCGTCGTTGATCCCAACAAGTGCATCGGCTGCGGTGTCTGCACCACCAAGTGTGAATTCGGTGCCATTAAGCTCCATCGTGAGCGCCCCGAGTGTTCCAACATGATCCCCAGCGAGAAGAAGTTGCCTTATGTTCTGGGAAACGGTGCAAAGCAGGCCCTGAAGATCAAGTTCTCCAAGAAAAAGGAGCAGTAAGATGCACGAACTGGGTGTTGTGTTTCATATTATCGACTCTTTGGAAGAAGTCGCCAAAGAAAATGATGTGACCCAGATCCAGAGCGTAACCATTGAGATTGGTGAGGTATCCACGGTGATCCCTCACTATCTCACCGATTGCTGGGAATGGGCCATCAAAAAGAAGCCTATGCTCACAGGCTGCGCAATGAAGGTGGAAATCCTGCCGGCAATTACCTGGTGTGACGGCTGCAAGCAGGAATACCCCACTGTGCAGCACGGTCGCATCTGCCCATATTGTGGCAGTGAGAAGACCTGGCTTCTGAAGGGAAACGAACTAAACATCAAAGAAGTAGAAGTCATGTAAGGAGGTTATCTTATGTTATTCCAGATTTATGGCGAAACCGCCGGTTTCCAGCTTCTTGGCTGGCTGATGGTATTTGTGGGTCTGATTCTCGCCAATGAATTTGCACGCCGGACAAAATGGGGCGGCATTGCCTGCTTCCTGGTTCTGCCCGCAGGTCTGACTATTTACTTTATCTCCATTTATGTAGGCGCTGCTATGGGTGCCCAGTGGGCGCTGAATAATCCCACCTATGTCTACATGAACAGCTGGTTCCATTATTTCAAGCTCTATGCCGCGACATTGGGCTGCATCGGCTTTATGATGCTGAAATACAAGTGGTCCATCGGCAAAACGGATTGGTTCAAGGTGTTCCCCTTCCTGATCGTGGCCGCCAATATCCTGATTGCTGTGGTCAGCGACTTCGAATCCGGCATCAAGGGTGCCCTTTCTCCCGACGGCTGGTGGCTGTCCAGCGAAAATGTCTGGCTCTATGGTGGCTGGTGGAACTGGCTCAACGGCGCTGCCGGTATCATCAACATCTTCTGCATGACCGGCTGGTGGGGTATCTACGTTTCCAAAGATAAGAAAGATATGCTGTGGCCCGATATGATCTGGCTGTATATCCTGGCTTACGATGTTTGGAACTTCCAGTACACCTATCTGAATCTGCCTACCCACACATGGTATTGCGGTCTGGCGCTGCTGCTGGCTCCCACTGTTGCTAATGCCCTGTGGAATAAGGGCGGCTGGATCCAGAACCGGGCAAATACCCTGGCTCTGTGGTGTATGTTCGCTCAGGTGTTCCCCCTGTTCCAGAATAGGAGCATCTTCACTACCCTCCCGGTGCTGTATGCTGACGGCTTCATGGATGCCGCTATCCGTCCGACCCTGGTAAATCCTGTTCCCCAGGGCGTGATTTCCATTGCTTCGCTGGCCATCAATGTGCTGGCTCTGGCGCTGATTATCAAGCGCTCCAAGGAACAGAAGAAGAATCCCTACAAGCAGGAAATTTTCACTGACGCCAAGGACTTCCAGCTGGCAATGGCACGAGCAGAAAACGTGTGAAGAAGAAAAAATCTTAAATTGGAAGTTTATTGCATCTGCCTCGGTTTTGCTCGTTGCGTATGTTGCGGCGGTGATCGCTCTCTCCTGTCAAATAGAGATTTCTATATGTTTTCTGCTTGGGGTAACTTGCTTTATTCACACATTAAAATATCGCTACATGTTTAAAAAACGCTACAATTGTGAGTGGGGCATGAATAGTTCCCATCCGTGAATGTGGCATCGAATATCCCCAGAGAGTTTCTTCCTTAAGGCAACACCGCACAATGGGAGCCGCGGGCTTCAGCGGATCTTTTGCCCCAATCGTGCAGTATGAAAAATGGGAAATACATCGAGTATTCCCGCATTTTCCATACTTTCGCTTGGGTCAAAATCTCTCGCCGAATCTCCTTGCCCCATTATGCGGTGTTGC
>JAGBEM010000123.1 GCA_017936985.1 Oscillospiraceae bacterium | reverse complement strand
GTTACGAATTGGCTGTTATAAAGCTCGGCATACATACCGTTTTGGGCCATCAGCTCATCGTGAGTGCCGGTCTCCTTGATGTCGCCGTCACGCATATAGATGATCCTGTCCGCATCCCGGATCGTAGAGAGCCGGTGGGCGATCACAAAGCTTGTTCTGCCTGCGGTCAGCGCATCCATAGCCTTTTGGATCTTGATCTCCGTTCTGGTATCCACAGAAGAAGTGGCTTCATCCAGGATCAGCATAGGCGCATCCTCCACCATAGCCCGGGCAATGGTCAGCAGCTGCTTTTGTCCTGCGGAAATGGTGACCGTATCATTGAGCATCGTGTCAAGACCATTGGGAAGTGTGGCGATAAAGTGTCTGAGGCCACATTGATTGCAGATGTCCCGTAGCTTTTCATCCGATACCTTTTTGCCGTAGGTCAGATTCTCCCGAACCGTTCCCTCAAACAGCCAGGTATCCTGCAGGACCATACCAAAGATATCGTGTACATTCTCCCGGGTAATATCGCTGATGGGTGTTCCGTCGATCAAGATAGCTCCCTTATTCAGCTCGTAGAACCGCATCAGCAGATTGACGATAGTGGTTTTGCCTGCGCCGGTGGGACCGACAATGGCTACCTTCTCACCGGCTTTGATCTCGGTTGAGAAGTTATGGATGATGGGTTTATCCTCTGTATATCCAAAGCCAATATTGCGGAAGGAAACATCACCCTTTACATTCTTCAGCACCTTGGTCTTAGCCGACTCGTCGCTCAGCTCCTCTTCCTCCAGGAACTGCGTGACACGCTCACTGGCGGCTGCAGCGGACTGGATACCGGAGAAGCCCTGACCGATCTGTCCCAGAGGGGATGTAAACAGACGGATGTAGATCATAAAGGCGACCACTACAGAGAAATCGATCACGCCGTCAAAGGCAAGGGCGGCACCCACAACACAAACGGCAACATAACCGAAGTTGCCCACAAAGCCCATCAGTGGGTGCATCAGACCAGCCAGGAACTCTGCCTTGAGGGTGTTCTGACGGAGCTTTTCGTTGCTTGCCCGGAAAGCGTTCAGACCCTTTTCCTCGGAGTTATAGGCTCGGACAATGCTTTGTCCGGCATAGTACTCTTCAACATGTCCGTTGACTTCCGCAAGACTTTTCTGCCGTGCGTTAAAATACTTTTGGGATCTGCCCATAATGGCACCCATACCGATAAAACCGATCAGGGAGGCGGCAATGGCGGTCAGCGCCATTCGCCATTCCGTGGCGAACATCATAATGATGCAGCCCACCAGTGTGGCAATGGCTGACACCAGTGTACCGATGCTCATATTCAGGGACTGGGAGATGGTGTCCACATCATTGGTGATCCGGGAAAGGGTATCACCATAATTATGGGTATCAAAATACTTCAGCGGGATCTTATTGATCTTCTTGCTGATATCCGAACGCATTTTTCGTCCCACATTGGTAGAAACATAGTTCATGATGAAGGACTGGCAGTAATTGAGGAGCATACTGCCTGCGTAGATGGCGATCAAGACACAGCCGATCCGGGCAATCTCATCCATATCAATATTGACACCGGTAAAGCTGATGCCCTTCTGGATCACTGCAGTCAGTTCAGAAATATAATCCGGTCCGATGACCGCCAAAACAGCGCTGAGTGCTGCACAGCATACAGCGATCACGATCACTGCCAGATACTTTTTACAATACGAGACCAGTGAGCCCAGTGCTTTTTTCATATCCTTTGCTCCGCCACTAGGCATTGGAGCCTTCATTTCTTGCTTAGGCATTGCACAGTTCCTCCTCACTTAACTGACTCTGGGCAATTTCCCGGTAGGCAGGACAGCTTTCCAGCAGCTGCTTATGCTTACCCTGACCCACAACGCAGCCATTTTCCAGCACAAGAATCAGATCCGCATCCATGATCGTTCCGATCCGCTGGGCAACGATGAGGCAGGTAGCATCCTGCATCTCGTTTTTCAGTGCCTGTCTGAGCTGCCGATCTGTCTTATAATCCAAAGCGGAGAAGGTATCATCAAAGATGTATATCTCAGCATCACGGGCGACAGCGCGGGCAATGGACAAGCGCTGCTTCTGACCACCGGAGAAGTTGGTGCCGTTCTGTGCCACCCGGCCATCAATGCCGCCCTTTTGCGCCTCCACAAAGGAGCTGCTTTGGGCGATCTCAATGGCCTTTTCCACCGTGGCATCATCGGCATTGTTATCACCAAAGTTCACATTGGATCGGATATCGCCGCTGAATAGTACCGCCTTTTGGGAAACATAGCCGATCTTCTTTGCCAGCTCATGCATTTTGTATTCCCGGACATCGTGCCCATCCACCAGCACCTGACCGAAGGTCGCATCGTAAAATCTGGACACCAGATTCACGACGGTGGATTTGCCGCAGCCGGTGGCACCGATAAACGCAACCGTCTGTCCCTTTTCCGCACGGAAGGAAACATGGGACAGAACATCCGACTGTCCGTCCGGATAACGGAAAGAGACATTTTTGAACTCCACGGTTCCGGTTTCCCTGGTCTTGGATACGCCCTGGCCCTCTGCTATCAGTTCTTTTGTCTCCAGGACCTCATTGATACGGTTGGCAGACACCAGAGCACGGGGTGCCATCATAAACATCAT
>JAGBEM010000122.1 GCA_017936985.1 Oscillospiraceae bacterium | reverse complement strand
TTATGTGACCGTGCCGGAGGGGGCAGATGTATCGGCTGCAAGCCAGATCATCAGTTCCATGGATCAGGTGATGAACATTTCCTCCAGCCAGGACAATGCGGAAATGTTTAATTCCATGATGGATGCTTTGGAATATGTGATCGTGGTCATCGTGTTCTGTGCAGGTCTGCTGGCAGCGATCGTGCTGTATAACCTGACCAATATTAATATCACGGAGCGGATCCGGGAGATCGCTACCATCAAGGTGCTGGGTTTTAATGCCAAGGAAACCTCGGCCTATGTGTTCAAGGAGAATATTCTGCTGACGGTCTTGGGCGCAGGCGGCGGCTTGATCCTGGGAAAATACTTCCTGGACTTTGTCATGAGTAAGATCAAGATCGACATCGTATGGTTTGCGACCCGGCTCAGCATTCCAAGCTATATTTTCTCTGTGGTGCTGACGCTGCTGTGCGCGGCAGTGGTCAATTACATTTTCCATCACAAACTGGAAAAGATCAACATGGCAGAAGCTCTGAAATCTGTAGAATAAAAAAGAATCGGCTGTTGAAAGACAGCCGATCTTTTTAGCCATATTTCTCTTTCAAGTAGAGGATTGCCTGGCGGTAGCCATCCAAGCCCTGCCCTTTGATGGTTTTCTCGCAGTACATTCCGGGATAGGAAATTTGTCGAAAGGCTTCCCGGGCATCCACATTGGAGATATGGACTTCTACCGCCGGAATGGACACAGATTTCAGCGCATCCAGAATGGCAACAGAGGTGTGGGTGTAGGCCGCAGGATTGATTACAATGCCATCAACTTTGCCATAGCTTTCCTGGATCTTATCCACGATGGCACCTTCGTGGTTGGACTGGAACTGTTCAATTTCCAGTCCTTCTGCTTTTGCGGTACTGTCGATCAAAGCCAGCAGATCGGCAAAGGTCTTCCGTCCGTAGATGCCCGGTTCACGAATACCCAGCATATTGATATTGGGGCCGTTGATAACGAGAATTTTCATAGTGTGTCCTCCCAGATTTTGCGGATCTGTTCTGCCGCAGCCTCCACAGTGCCGTTGCTGTCAATGTGATGATCGGCAAAACGGTCGTAGAGGGGCTTGCGGATGCGATGCATTTCCGACAGCTTTCCCGCCTGAGACAAAGGTCGTCCCTCAGTAGGGAGCTTTTCCACATCCCGGTTAAGGCAGAAGATCCTGCCGTTTTGATGGAGCATGGGATAGTTTTCGTTGCGTGTGACGCAGCCACCGCCGGTGGCGATGACCACACCGGATTGCTTGCCCAAGGTGGAGAGCGCCTTCGTTTCCCATTGCCGGAAAACTTCTTCGCCGTCTTCCGAAAAGATCTGTGGGATGGGCTTGCCGGCCAGTTCTGCGATCAGCGCATCTGCATCTGCAAACTGCTTGCCGGTCTTTTCTGCCAGAAGCTGGCCAACCGAACTCTTTCCGCTGCCTGGCATACCGATCAGCACGATATTTTCCATCTGCCGGCGAAGGGATGCATGGATTTCCGAGATCTTATGGTTTGCAATGACAGTTCCGGAAAACCATTCGCTGGCTTCTTTCGCCTGGGCTACCAGCATGAGAAGTCCGTTCATCGTCACAAGACCGCGCTCCTCAGCCTGTTGCAGCAGCATAGTCCGGGCAGGATTGTAGATCACATCCAATACACCTTCCAGCTGAGGAAACTGGAATATGTGGATGGGGGTGAGATCTGTGTCCGGATACATACCTACCGGGGTGGTGTTGACGATGACACTGGCATCAGTGTGCAGGTGCAGATTTTGGTAGTTATTCTCTCCGCCGCGGGAAATAATGACGACCTTTGCACCATAGGAACGAAGCACCGCTACGGCAGTGTTGGACGCGCCGCCGCTGCCGAGAACCAATACTTTTTTGCCATTGATCTGCAGGCCGCTTTGCAGCAGCATCTGCTGGAATCCAAAATAGTCGGTATTGTGACCGATGAGCTTTCCGTTCCGGCGAACAATGGTGTTTACCGCGCCTAATTGCTTTGCCCGGTCAGACAATTCATCCAGATAGGGAATGACCGCTTTTTTGTAGGGCACCGTTACATTCAGCCCGGAAAAATCTCCGTTTTTCAGAAATACCTCCAGTTCCTCCGGCTCTTTTTCAAACAGTCCATAGCTGTATGCAGCAAGCTGCCCATGGATCTGCGGAGAGTAGCTGTGGCCCAGCTTGCGGCCTAAAAGTCCGCATTTCATCATATGACCTCGCTGTAGCTGCCTAGGTATTTAAATTCTTCGCACAGATCTTCCAGCTCGCACATCAGCTGCACAAATTCCTCGGAATAAATGGAAGTGTCCAGATCAAAGTAGAACATGAACTCAAAATCCCGGTCGGGAAGGGGTCTGGATTCCAGCTTAGTCACATTGATGCCCAGTACATAAAGCCGTGCCAGCACTTTATACAGTGCGCCGGGACGGTGGTTGAGGATCATCATGATGCTGGTTTTGTCAGATCCCGGATAGACTTCCAGATTCTTGCTGATACAGATAAAACGGGTGTAGTTGTTGTCCTTGTCCTGCACAGAGGCGGCAAGGTTTTTCAGTCCGTACAGCTCCGCACAGCCACGGCTGGAAAGGGCTGCCACATCGGTGCGACCGGACTTGGAGACCATTTCCGAAGCAACGGCGGTATTCTCCACCGGAATGATCTTTACATTTTTCAGACCGGATAGGAATTCGCTGCACTGATTGATCGCCTGCTCGTGGGAGTAGACTTCCCGGATGGTGTCCAGTGTTGCCCCGGGATTGGCCAGCAGATTGTGGTCGATCTTCAGCCGGAAGGTACGGACAATGGAAAAGTTGTGCTTGATCATCAGATCATAGACTTTCTTTACAGAGCCGGCTGTGGAATTTTCGATGGGCAGGATGCCGTATTGGCACAGACCCTGCTCGATGGCAGTAAACACGCCGTCAAAATTCTTGAAATACATGATAAACGGATTCTTGAAGATCTTTTCACAGGCGATCTGGGAGTAGGCGCCCTCAACACCCTGGCAGGCTACCATAGCCTGCTGCGGAAACAGCTTGGGCGTATTCTCAATGGCCTCAGTGATCCGCTGGTAAAGGGGAGATAGGGTATCGCCCAGCTTGCTCTGATAGCTGCGGCTCAGCTCAAAGAGCATGGAGTACAGCACCCGGGTGTAGTTTGCCATCTCAGGGCCTGCTTTCTGCGCCACATCCAGCAGCTTTTCCCGTTCCCGGGAAGGTACGAAGATGGGCATATTATTTTCTTTTTTGTAAGCGGCGATCTGAGCAGCAATATCCATCCGTTGAGAGAAAAGCTGCACAAGACGGTCATCGATCTCGTCGATCTGGCCGCGAAGTTCTTGAATATCCATGTTGGTTACCTCCCCATTACCTGTGTGTTGCTTAAAATGAGATCATAAATTGCAATGGCTGCCGCGGCTTCTACTACCGGCACTGCTCTTGGAACGATGCAAGGATCGTGCCGCCCCTTGATTTCCAGAGTGGTGACTTCTCCGGTTTTCAGATCCACTGTCTGCTGGGGCTTGGCAATGGACGGTGTGGGCTTGATGGCCACACGGAAGATCACCGGCATGCCGTTGGTGATGCCGCCCAGAATACCGCCGCAGTGGTTGGTGACAGTGCGAACACATCCGTTTTCCATGGTAAACGGGTCATTGTTTTCGCTGCCAACAGGCTGAATATTACCAAAATCCAGACCCTTGACAGCCGGAATGCCGTAAATGATCTGGGCGATCCGGCTTTCCACACCGCCGAACATAGGCTCGCCAATGCCTGCTGGCAGACCGATAATAGCACATTCTATGCTGCCGCCGACGCTGTCACCTGCGGCTCTTGCTTGGGCGATGGCTTCGCGCATCTGCTCAGTAGCTTGAGATGTCAAGGTGGGGAAGATTTGCCCCACTTTGTCCAGTTCTGGAGTCATCGGGTCAAAGCTGTCATCACGGACATTGTGGATGCTTTGAATGTGTGCACCAATGCGGATGCCTATGGCTTCCAGCCACTGCTTGCACAGCCCGCCGGCAATGCACAACGGCGCTGTCAGCCGCCCGGAGAAATGTCCGCCGCCGGCAGCATCTTGGAAACCACCGTATTTGATCTGGGCGGTGTAGTCTGCGTGACCGGGTCGGGGGCAGTTCTTCAGGTTATCATAGTCACCGCTGCGGGTGTTTTTGTTGTAGATCACAGCAGCAACAGGAGCGCCGCAAGTGTATCCGTTTACAATGCCGGAAAGAAATTCTGGCTTATCTTCCTCTTTTCGGGGAGTGGACCAATCGTTCTGTCCGGGTGCCCGGCGGTTTAAGAAGGACTGCAGTGCATCGGCATCTACCGGTAACCCGGCAGGAATGCCGTCCAGGGTCATGCCGATGGCAGCACCGTGGGATTGGCCGAAAATAGTCAATTTCAAATGATCTCCAAATGTAGAACTCATACTTTACCTCCTAACCGGCGGTATTCTTCCCAAAAACGGGGATAAGACTTTTGTACGCACTGGGCACCGAGAACGGTAACAGCTTCGGTGCAAACTGTGGCTGCAATGGCGGCTGCCATGGCGATCCGATGGTCGTTGCAGGTATCTACAGTGCCACCCCGGTAACCGGTAGCGTGGACTGTAAGCGTGTCCTCGCTAGCTTCTGCTTTGCCGCCAAGGCTTTCCAGCATGGCAATGGTAGATGCCACCCGGTCTGATTCTTTTAAGCGCAGCCGCTGTATGTTTGTAAATACCGCGCCGTGCTTTGCGCCTGCCACGATGGACAGGATCGGCACCAGATCCGGAATGTCCGCGGCGGAAACGGTGGGGGTGCCCTTTTCCAACAGGGGTAAAATGTTTGCTGCCGCCCGGTCACCCTGGGCAGAAGCCGGATCCAGACCGGAAACGGTTACGGGATTTTCCAGCGCTTGTGCAGCCAGCCAGAATGCGCCGTTGGACCAGTCGCCCTCTACCGTTAACCTACCGGGGGAGCGGAAAGGCAGCCTGCCCGGACGGTCAGGGTCGGCACCGAACAGCGCGATGGCTTGCCTGGTCATGTCAATATACGGTCTGGATTCGATCTTTCCTGTGATCTGCACCTGACTTTCCTGGTTAAAAAGAGAAAGTGCCAGCAATAGTCCGGTAATAAACTGGCTGGAAACACCGCCATCTATGCGGTAAGTTCCGGCGAACAACTGCCCTTGGCAGCGGATGGTGTCCACCGTAGGGCGTGTGAGCCTGCAGCCCATCCGCTCCATTTCTTCCCAAAGAGGAGAAAGGGGGCGCTGGGGCAGCCGCCCGGCCATTTGGAATGTGGCATCCACGCCCAGCGCGCCGGCAACCGGCAGCATAAAGCGTAGGGTAGAGCCGCTTTCCCGGCAGTTCAGCACCGCGGTGGATGGGGTCCTTCGGTTGGGAGTTACAGAATATCCCATTTCTGTCCGGCGAATGTCTGCGCCCAAAGCCCGCAGGCAATCTGCAGTTGCCTCAATGTCCTGGTTAGTCTCTGGGCAGATCAGCTGTGTGGGCTTGTCTGCAAAAGCCGCACAGATCAGAAGCCGGTGGGCTTGGGACTTGGAGGGGATGATCTGTATTTCACCCCGGAGCTTTCCGGGCTGGATGGTAAGATCCATATCAAAGACCTGCCTCGATAAAGGATTGGATTTCTTCCACAGGAGTGGAAACGATGTCACATCGACCGATCGCACGGGGAATGATCAGATTTACGTTACCGCCGCTGCGTTTTTTGTCAGAAAGGGCAGAGTTGTACAGTTCTTCGGCGGTGCACTCCGTTTTGATGGGCAAACCGAAGACCTCCAAACAACGGATGATCCTGCCGGCATCCGGGCAGTTGCCGGCACGGGTGACAATAGCCATGCCGATGGCGACTGCCTTGCCGTGGGATACAGCAAAGTTGCTTCTGGCTTCCACACCATGTCCAATGGTGTGACCCAAGTTCAGCTTCATTCGCTCGCCAGTGTCAAATTCGTCTTTCATGACCACATCGCGCTTCAGTTCTACACACCGGGCGATGACCGATTCTCGGTCAAACGAAAGACCTTGCTGCTCCAGATGCGTAAACAGCGCCGGATCATAAAGAACGCCGTATTTGATAACCTCCGCACAGCCATCCCGGAAAATGTCTTCCGGCAGGGTGCTGAGGGTGTCGGTATCGCACAAAACCAAGCTTGGCTGATAAAAAGCACCGCACAGATTTTTTCCGGCAGGCAGATCGATAGCTGTCTTGCCACCAACGGAGGAATCCACCGCAGCCAGCAGGGTAGTAGGTACTTGAATGTAGGTAATGCCGCGCAGGTATGTGGCGG
>JAGBEM010000121.1 GCA_017936985.1 Oscillospiraceae bacterium | reverse complement strand
GCCAAAGAAGACGATGCGGTTACTTTCCGCAATCCACTGTTTCAGAATTTGGATTTGTTTCATATGGTTTCTCCCAAAAGAACATAAACCCGTTCTTCTCCATCCATTTCTTCGGTAGGTTGAAAACCGAATTCCTCATACAGATGTTTTGCGTGCGGATTCTCATCATGGACAGAGGTATAAACTGTTTTTTGTCCATACTGATTGCGGATCAACTCCAAAACCAACGGAAGAAACGCTTTGCCGTAGCCTTGATTCTGGTAATTGACATCCATCATATATCTGCATAGGTATGCTCTGTTCTCTTCAGGCAGCAAACCATAAAACGCAAACCCCACCGCCTGATCTCCGTCCATCAGCAAACGGCAATCCCATTCATCATCGTAGATACACTGTAGCATAGAATAGGCATTGCTAGTGATCCACTTCTCATCCAGCGGTATCTTTCGCTCTGGGTCTGTGGTAAGGAAAACAGCATCTCGCCAATTTTCATTTGTTACCGGAATCAGCTTTAGATTCATTTTCCATATCCTCCTGCTCCATCTCCTTCAGCAGTTTTTTGTCATGCTTGGAGGAAAGATCCACTTTTTCGTACATATCGGGTCTGCGCTCCCGGGTGCGGCGCAGGGACTGCTTCCGCCGCCACTGGCGCACTTTTTCGTGGTTGCCGGAGGTCAGGATCTCCGGGATCGCCCGGCCATGCCACACTGCAGGACGGGTGTACTGGGGATATTCCAGCAAACCGTTAAAATGGCTTTCATCCTCAAAGCACTCCGGATCCGCCAAAACCCCCGGCACCATCCGGCACACCGCGTCGGTCACCGCCATGGCTGCGATCTCACCGCCGGTGAGCACAAAGTCGCCCAGGCTGATCTCCTCGTCCACGCACTCGTCGATAAACCGCTGGTCGATGCCCTCATAATGACCGCAGACCATCACGATATTGTCGAGCTTGCTGAGACGAATCGCATCCGCCTGCTTGAAGGTCTTTCCACAAGGGGATAAATAGATGGTATACACCGGGCCCGCCGCTTCCTCGCAGATGGCTTCCCAGCACCGGTATAGGGGGTCTGCCGTCATCACAGCGCCCCGTCCGCCACCATAAGGATAGTCATCCACCTGGTTCTGTTTGTTGACAGTGTAATCCCGGATCTGGTGGGTCTCGATGCGGATAAAGCCCCGCTCCTGGGCCCGTCCCAGAATACTTTCCGACAGTACATCTCCCAGCGTCTCAGGAAACAGGGTCATAATATCAATTCTCATCGCTTCGCATCCCCTCGATGATGGCAACATCCATCCGGTTTGCACCCAGATCGGTATTCAGAATAAACTGCTTCACTGCCGGAATCATGTATTCATGCGCGCCCCTGACAACATACACCATATTGCCGGGATAATCCAGCACATCGGTGATCTTGCCGATTGCTTCGCCGTCGCAGAACACTTCCATACCCATCAGCTCCGCGGCAAATACCACTTCGTCGTCAATATCCTCCCGGTACAGCTCTATGGTCTTGCCACGCATGGCCTGGGCCTTTTCCATAGTATCAACGCCCGAAAGTACCACCAGATTGCAGGTCTTCTGCACCCGGCAGGAGAGGATCTTATATTCCGCGCCGTCAATTCTGCAGCGATCGAATTCACATAAGTTTTCCGGAGAGTCCAGCCAGGGCAGTACCTTCACTTCACCCCGGACCCCATGGGTCGTCACGATCTCACCGGCTTCAACAAACTGGAGTCTCATATTCTTGTCTCCTCGCTTCGTAGTCATATGGAAAATGCGTGGCAAGAAGCCACGCACCATCCATTAATCCACAATATCGACAGTGACCTTTTCGCCAGTGCGCTGGGCAACTGTCTTTACGATGGTACGGATCTCCTTGGCGATCCGACCCTGGCGGCCGATCACCTTGCCCATGTCGCCCTCGGCAACACGCAGCTCCAGCACCTTGCCATCCTCATTTTCGAGTTCGGTAACGGTGACAGATTCGGGATCATCCACCAGATTCTTTGCCATATACAGCAAAAGTTCTTTCATTGCGCAAACTCCTTCAGGGGTTCTTACAGCACGCCAGCCTTCTTCAGCAGGCCACGAACGGTGTCAGTGGGCTGTGCGCCGTTCTTGATCCAGGTCTGAGCCTTCTCAGCGTCGACAGTGATGTTGCCGGACTCCAGCAGGGGGTTGTAGGTGCCGATCTCTTCGATGCAGCGACCGTCACGGGGGGAGCGGGCATCAGCGACAACGATACGGTAGTAAGGAGCCTTCTTTGCGCCCATTCTTCTCAGTCTGATCTTAACCATGGGTTTCACCTCCAAAAATAATTCTTTCGTAAATAATCTATATCGCAAAGCAATTTGCTTTCAGCGAACACTATTAGAATCCGGGGAAGCCGCCAAAGCCACCCAGACCTCTCATGCGCTTCATCTTCTTGCCAGCTCCGGGGCCGGAGAACTGCTTAATAAGACTGCGCATCTGCTCAAAAGACTTTAAAAGTCTGTTGACATCCTCCACCTTCACACCGGCGCCGGCGGCGATCCGCTTTTTCCGGGAGGCAGCGATGATATTGGGATTTTCCCGTTCCTTGGGAGTCATGGAAAGGATGATAGCCTCAGTTCTTGCCATAGCCTTTTCATCCACATTCACATTTTTGAGATTCGCACCGCCGGGCATCTGCGCCAGAATGTCCTGCATAGAGCCCATGGACTTCATCTGCACCATCTGGTCGTAGAAATCCTGGAGAGTAAAGCGGTTGGATTTCAGCTTTTCCTCCATCTCGGCAGCCTTTTTCTCATCGTAAGCCTTTTCCGCCTTTTCGATGAGGCTCAGCACATCGCCCATGCCCAGAATTCTGGACGCCATCCGATCCGGATGGAAGGCTTCGATATCCTCCAGCTTTTCGCCCATACCTGCGAACTTGATGGGCTTGCCGGTGATGGCACGGACAGACAGCGCCGCGCCGCCTCTGGCATCGCCATCCAGCTTACTAAGCATCACGGAATCGATATCCAGCCATTCGTTGAAGCTCTGGGCGGCATTGACAGCATCCTGACCGGTCATAGCATCCACCACCAGCATGATCTCATCAGGCTGGACAGCGGATTTGATGTTCTTCAGCTCTTCCATCAGTGCTTCATCCACATGAAGCCGGCCAGCGGTATCCAGAAATACCATATCATGACCGTGCTGACGGGCGTAAAGCACCGCTTCCTTGGCGGTATTCACCGGATTCTGTGTGCCCCGGTCAAAAACCGGGATGCTCAGCTTTTCACCGCAGACCTTCAGCTGTGTGATAGCCGCAGGCCGGTAAATATCACAGGCAACCAGCAAAGGATTCTTGCCCTGCCGCTTCATCAAGCCTGCCAGCTTAGAACCATTGGTGGTCTTACCTGCACCCTGCAGACCTACCAGCATAACTACCGTAGGTCCTTTGGGATTGATAGTAATATGTTTTGTATCGCTGCCCATCAGAGCGGTAAGCTCTTCGTTAACGATCTTGACGATCATCTGGGCAGGGGTCAAGGATTCCAGCACATCCGCGCCGATGCACCGCTCGGTAACGGCCTTGGTGAAATCCTTGCAGACCTTATAGCTGACATCCGCCTCCAGCAGCGCCATGCGGATCTCCCGCATAGCCTCCTTCACATCAGCCTCTTTCAGACGGCCTTTGCCCCGGAGCTTTTTGAAGGTGGCGGCAATTTTTTCAGTTAAGCCTTCAAATGCCATAGTTTACTCCTCTAAACCTTGTACCGCAGACAGGATCTGCTCAGCAAGGGCGGAAACACTGGGGTCTTCATTCTGCCGCAGCTGCTGCGCTGCTTTCAGAATCGTGCCCGCTGCCTTTCGGCAGGCACGGTCCCGGCTGACACAGCCGGTCTTTTCTTCCATATTCCGAAGCAGTGCTTCCGTGCGGCTCAGGTTATCATGTACGCCCTGGCGGCTGATGCCCAGCTCGCTGGCGATCTCACCCAGGGAAAGATCCTGATAGTAGCGCATTTCAAAGCACTCTCTCTGCCGATCGGTGAGCAGATCACCGTAGTAATCGTACAGCAGAACCATTTCCAAAGCGTCCATCTAAGCCTCCTGTCAAGCTGATTCGCTTGATACCCGAGGCATTATAGCATAGCCGCCCATGCTTGTCAAGTATTTTTTCTTTACACCTTTTTATTATTTTCTCATTTTTCTGATGCCGCAGATAACACCAAATATCAGCCATGCAATACCGAAAACCACCAGCACGCCAAACAGCAGCATCAGCAAGATCAGATATCCCCAATTTATCCAGCCGCTTATCCCGTACATCACCCAGCACAGCACCATCAGCGCCACCAACAGCAACAACGGCAGAATGCGGATCCAAATCTTTTTTGTAAAAAAGCAGGCTATCTGAATGATCAGCAGCACCGCCGCGCCAATAAGCAGATAAATACCTTCCATAATCTCTCCTTTACAGCACCCGGTACCACCGGGAAACCTCCCTGACCTTCACAAACCCCATCCGCTCATAAAGTCGTACCGCCCGTTCATTTGCGCCTGCCACCATCAGCCGGACGGTATCTCCGACCAAAATACCCGACAGCGCTTTGACCACTGTCTCTCCCATACCGGGCTTGACCGCTATTACCGTATCTATAAAATCACCGGCTGCCTTGCCGATGCCCAGAAGCTGCCCATCCCTGTGAACGAAGTACCCGTCCCCGGTTTGGAGCAGTTCTTTTCCGTCGCGGCTATCCATGAAAGCCGCGTTGGGCACATCTGCCATCTTCTCATTATAAATATCCAGCCACTGCTGCACCGTTTTTTCCGTCACCGGAAACAAGCAGGCATCCGTCTCGCCGATGGCTGAGCGGTCACACTGCATCGTATACAGCACTGTGATCAGTGGATACTTTTCCAGATATTCGTGGCCTGCCCCATCGATCCACTCCGCGCCACAGGCCCGGCAGAAGTCCACACATTCTGCTAAAAGCCGCTCCGGCTCCAGGGAGGACTGTATCTTGATATGGGCGCGCTGCCGATACGGGATCTCCCGCAAAAATAGGCTGGCAACGCCAAATTCCGTATTGAAAACAGGGATATCCTTCATGCTATCAACTCCTTAATTTATCATACCATGTCTTTTTTTCGTAGACAAGCCCCAAAAGCTGTGGTATGATTCTGTTGAGGTGATCCCATGTTAATTTGTCCTTCCTGCGGTCAAAGCAACGAAAACACCGACCGCTTCTGTTTCCACTGCGGCTCAGCCCTGACGCCGCCACCCAAAAAAGGCCGCTGGTGGCCCCCTGTGCTGGCCTTGGTGTTGGTCTTTGCCGTTGGCTTGGGTGTGTTTTTCCTGTTTCGTGCAGAGCCGAATGTCACCACGGACCCCTCTATGCCTTGGTTCACTGTCCGGGACGGAGTTCTTTATTTTAACAACGCACTTTATACCGGTGGCAGCGAATTGACCGTTCCGGCATCCATCGGCGGTCAGCAGATCACCGCCATCGGCGACAGCTGTTTCGCTTTTTGCACCGACATTATCATGATCCATTTGCCGGAGGGCATTACCTATATCGGCACAGATGCCTTTTGGGGCTGTGAGAATCTCCGGGGAATCCGTCTGCCGGAAAGCGTGACCGCCATAGGCGACTATGTTTTTGACGAATGCTACAGCCTGGAAACCGTTTGCATCCCGGTGGCTTTGACCCAGTTCGGCAGCGACCTCTTTGCGGACTGTTACAAGCTTTCCTATGTTTTCTATACAGGAACTGCGGAGCAATGGAAGCACTTAGGCATCACAGAGTTCGCACCCGGCACTGTTTTATCCTGTTTGGATGGCACTTATTACCTGAATTGATATGATTTATTGACTTTTCTGAAAATTTTACTTGATTTCTTGAAAAAAATATATATAATAAGTGCCGTTGCTTACAAATGAAAGGAGGTTTGTCCCATGAAGAAGATCATCTGCAAGAAGGAATACGATACCGAGACCGCTACCCTGATCAAGGCTTACAGCTTTGGCAGCTATGGCGATCCTGCCGGCTATGAGGAGGATCTGTACCAGACTCCCGGTGGCCTGTACTTCCTGCACGTTGGCGGCGGTGAGGCATCTCCCTATCCCACCGAGGATATCCTGCGTCTGGCCAAGACCAAGGTCAACGAGTGGCTGGAGACCCACTGATCCTAAGTACATCAAAGGCGGCTGCATCGCAGCCGCCTTTCTTTTTTGTGTTCAAATTTCAGTTTATGGAGCTGTTAGATAATCGCTCTGGCGCGGCAGCGCCCAAAGGCTTCTCCTGGGAGAAGCTGGCAAAAATCTCTGATTTTTGACTGATGAGGGCAAAACAGGAACCGATTTTACTGAGCTGTTGCAATAATCGGTGCGCGGCTGCCCCTCATCCGACCTCGCTTACGCTCGGCCACCTTCCCCCCAGGGGAAGGCTTAACAGCTCGCTAAATCCCCAATTTACCTGGGATTTCCTGCCAAAATGACTTTATCCTTTTCCGGATCGTAGAAGATATCCACCGTTTTGTTATTGTAATCCTCCAGTTGAAAGGTAGCCAGTGCGCTGCTGGAAAACAGGGGCCTTGTGTCCTGAACCACTGTTTCTCCCGTTTCCGTCTGAAAGGCCACCCGATAACCAACCGCCCGTCTGTAAGACCAGGAGTTCACGGGATTGCACAGCTTCACCCGATAACGCTGGTAGCAACCGCATCTGTGCAGCATCTCCCACTGCCGCCACACAGAGTAGAGAATGATCGGCACAAAGCACACGCCATATAAAACCGCCACAAATCCAACAGCAGACAACAGGATCTCCGTCCGATCTTCTGCGGGCAGATCCGTTCCCTTCCCAATAGCCAGAACAGGTATCAGCAAAAGGATCAAGACCATAATGACCAGATATAGCTTCCACTGACTACCCCGCCACTTGTACTCGATAGCGTTCTTAACATCTTCTTTGGTTACCATTGCGATCCCTCCTTTCATATATTCTATCATTTATGGAAAGCACCGTCAATTCTGAATTCTTGACAGCTGTGCTATGATTAAAATAGTAAAATATGCATTTAAGGTGAATGTATCCATGAAATTTTTGTCCGTATGCTTCGCGGTTTTGCTTCTGTGCAGCTGTATGTTTGGCTGCGCGCCGGCAAGCGAAACCGCCGATATTGCCGCCACCACCCTGCCGGTCTACACCTTCACTTCCGCCCTGTGCCAGGGCACGGAGCTTACGGTCTGCCAGTTGGTGACGGAAAGCGTTTCCTGCCTGCACGATTATTCCCTCAGTGTCCGCCAAGTCAAAGCAGTGGAAGCTGCTGACCTCATTGTGATCTCCGGCGGCGGACTGGAGGACTTCATGGCAGACCTGCTGGATAACAAAAAGATCATCGACAGCAGCGAAACCATCCCCCTGTTGGAAAGCTGTCACGAACATGAACATAGCGGTCACGCCCACGAACACGACCACGACCCCCACTTCTGGCTCTCTGTGGCGTGTGCCAAGATCATGGCACAGAATATCTGCCAGGGTCTTACTGACCAATACCCCACCCACGCCGCTGTGTTCCAGGCGAATCTGCAGGCTCTGCTTTCCCAGCTGGATGCCCTGCAGCAGTACGGCAGCCAGCAGCTAAAAAGCCTTTCCTGCCGGGAGCTGATCACCTTCCACGACGGCTTTTCCTACTTTGCCCAGTCCTTTGACCTGACGATTTTGAAAGCCGTGGAAGAAGAATCCGGCAGTGAAGCATCTGCCTCTGAACTGAAAGAACTGATTGGCCTTGTAGACGACCATCAGCTGCCGGCGATCTTCACCGAAGTCAACGGCAGCGCTTCCGCGGCGCAGATCATAGCCGCGCAAACCGGCGTAAAAATTTATGCACTGAACATGGCCATGTCCGGCAGCGACTATTTTGCAGCCATGTACCAAAACATCGATACCATCAAGGAGGCATTGGGATGAGACCTATCATACACGGCAGTTCCTGCGGCGATTCCTGCTGCCTGCGTGTGCAAAGTATGTCTGTGCACATCGGTGGAGAAACGATCCTGGACAACATCAACCTCCACGTCCACTGCGGTCAGCTGCTGGCACTGATCGGCCCCAACGGTGCCGGTAAGAGCACCTTTTTAAAAGCCATTCTGGGTCAGCAGGACTACGAAGGCGTCATCGCCTTCTCCGCTCCGGGCCAGCGCAGCCATAAGCCCCGGATCGGCTATGTGCCCCAAAGCCCGGCCTTTGACCCCGGCGACCCTGTCAGCGTTGCAGACCTGTTCGTCTGCTGCCAGAGCCGCCGTCCAGCATTCTTGGGTATCTCCAAGTCCATGCGGGAAAACATTCTGGAATGTCTGGACCGGGTCCATGGCACCGACCTCATCGACAAGCGGGTAGGCACTCTCTCCGGCGGCGAACTGCAGCGGGTACTGCTTGCCCTGGCGCTGGAACCCCTGCCCAATATTCTCATTCTGGACGAGCCTCTCTCCGGCGTAGATGTGGAGGGTCAAAGCGGCCTGATGGATATGTTGGACGAGATCCGCAAAACCTACGATCTTTCCATCGTCATGACAACCCACGACTTTTCCATGCTCCACCGCTACGCAGACCAGGTTGCGCTCATCGACAGAAAGCTGGTCTGCAAGGGCACTGCGGAAGAAGTCCTTGGCAGCGAAGATTTCAACCGGGTCTTCCGCATGAAAGGAGGCAAGGACGCATGAATATCTGGTATGCCATTTGTGACGCCCTCCCCCTGGAAATGCTCCACTGGGATTTCATGAAAAACGCTATGCTCGCCATCCTCATCATATCCCCCCTGTTCGGTCTCATGTCCACCATGATCGTCACAGGACGCATGAGCTTTTTCTCGGATGCTTTGGGCCACTCCGCCTTTACCGGCATCGCCATTGGCTGTATCTGCGGCCTTGCCGCTCCCACCTGGGTAGCTGTGGTGTTCAGCGTAGTCTTTGCGCTGCTTTTTTCCTTTGTCCGCAGCCGCAGCAACCAGGCAGCAGACACCTTGATCGGCGTATTTTCCAGCACCGCTGTGGCTCTGGGTATCTTTATCGCCACCTTGGGCGGCGACAGCTTCACCAAGTACAATAAGTACCTGATCGGCGACATTCTTTCCATCACGCCCGGTGAGATCGGCGTTCTGGCTCTGGTGCTGCTTGCCGTCGTGATTTTCTGGATCCTGGCAGGAAACCGCTTGACCCTCACCGCTATCCACCCTCAGCTGGCCTCCTCCCGGGGCATTCCCGTCCGGCTTTCCCAGAGTATTTTCACCACAGCCATTGCTGTGGTTGTCACACTGACCATTTCCAGCGTCGGTCTTCTGATCCTCAATTCCCTGCTGGTACTGCCGGCAGCCTCCGCCCGAAATGTATCGAAAAACCTAAAGCAGTACCACCTGATCTCCATGCTGTTCGCATTGGGTGCCGGCATCGGCGGACTGTGCATTTCCTACTATCTGGGAAGCAGTGCCGGCGCTGCCATCAGTCTGGTGCTGGCAGCCATCTTCGCAGTCAGCTTCTGCCTGCGCAAACGGAGGACTTGATATGCAGGATGTAACGATCCAGGTCATTGCCCGGATGAAAAGCGACTTCCCCACCAAATTCGGTATTCCCCGGCAAAGCGGCCTTGTAGAGGAACTGCGTTCCACCGTCGTCTTCGAACCGGCGTTTCGCAACCCCGACACCCTGCGGGGCATTGAAGGGTATTCGCACCTGTGGCTGATCTGGCAGTTTTCCGAGGCTGTCCGCAGCGATTGGTCGCCTACCGTCCGGCCGCCCCGATTAGGCGGCAACACCCGGATGGGCGTATTTGCTACCCGTTCCCCTTTCCGGCCCAATTCCCTGGGGCTTTCCAGTGTGAAGCTCCTGGGCGTGGAGCATACGGAAAAATACGGCACCGTGCTCCATGTAGGCGGTGCGGATCTGATGGACGGAACACCGATCTTCGACATCAAGCCCTACATTCCCTACGGCGACAGCCACCCGGAAGCAACCGGCGGCTTTACGGATACCGCAGACGAATTTCTTTTGGAAGTTGACTTTCCGGAGCATCTGCTGTGCAAGCTCCCGGCGGACAAGCGCAGCGCCGCCATCGGCGTTCTTTCCCATGACCCCAGACCTTCTTACCAGCGAAGCGCCGACCGGGTCTATGGACTGTCCTTCGCCGGTTTTGACATCCGCTTTACGGTATCGGAAAACACCCTTACCGTGAAGGAAGTTACAAGCATATGATATTGACAGAGTGCGCAGCCGCGCACTCTGTATTTTTATACAAACCCAAAGCCGAAGCCAACTGCTGTTGCCGTATAATTTTACAGAAAGTTGTATTTGCAGTTGATTATCTCTGAAAAACATAGTAAAATTCTTAAAAAGAATCTGCAAGGAGGAACCGTTATGCGAATCGTGATCAAAGTAGGCACATCCACCCTTTCCCACCCCGGCGGCCGTATGAATATCCGCCGTGTAGAACTGATGTGCAAAGTCCTTAGCGACCTGCGTAATGCCGGTCACCAGGTCCTGCTGGTCTCCTCCGGTGCCATTGGCATGGGTGTCGGCAAGCTGGGACTTCCCGGCAGGCCCCAGGATATGCCCGGCAAGCAGGCTGCCGCTGCTGTGGGACAGTGCGAACTGATGTACATATACGATAAGCTCTTCGGTGAGTATCACCACACCGTTTCCCAGCTTCTGCTCACTGCCCAGGACATTGAAGATCCCCGGCGCAGTGCCCATGTCCGGGACACTTTAGAGCAACTGCTGTGCTGGAATGTACTGCCCATCATCAATGAAAACGATGCCGTAGCCACTGACGAGATCGGTATCCACACCACCATCGGTGAAAATGACACTCTGTCTGCCATCGTGGCCCGGCTCATCAGCGCAGACCTGCTGGTGCTGCTTTCGGACATTAACGGACTGTACACCGCTGACCCCAGAAACCACACCGATGTCACCTTGATCCCGGTTGTAGAAAGCATCACCCCCGAAATTCTCGCCCTTGCCGGCGGTGCAGGCTCCGGACTGGGCTCCGGCGGCATGGCCACCAAGCTCAAGGCCGCCCAAATCGTTATGGATGCCGGTATTGACATGGTGATCATGAACGGCGAACAGCCTCAAGCCCTCTACAACCTGTTTGAAAACAATTCTGTCGGTACCCGTTTCCTCGGAAAGAAGGCATGATTATGACGACTCTTGATATTTTGTGCGCCGCGAAGGGCTGCTGCGGCACCTTGGCAAATGCGTCTACCGCGCAAAAAAACACTGCACTGTTTGCCATGGCAGATGCCCTGATCTCCCATACCGATCCTATTCTCGCCGCCAACGCGCTGGATGTGTCCGCCGCGAAAGCTCACCTCAGCACCGTCATGCTGGACCGGCTGCGGCTGGATGCAAAGAGAATTGCCGCCATGGCCGAGGGGATCCGGCAAGTAGCCAATCTTCCCGATCCTGTTGGGCAGATCCTGCACAGGACCCAGCGGCCAAACGGCATGGTCATCCAGCAAAAAACCGTTCCCATGGGTGTCATCGCCATTATTTACGAAAGTCGGCCCAATGTGACCTCGGATGCGGCGGCACTGGCTGTCAAATCCGGCAACGCCTGTGTCCTGCGGGGCGGTAAGG
The DNA here is from genome assembly GCA_017936985.1 of Oscillospiraceae bacterium. Next base: position 5,940 of record JAGBEM010000121.1, on the reverse strand, counting down.
ATGCGTTTCATTCTTCCAATGCCATCGTTCATGCCCTGCAGCAGGGTTTGGAAGTCGCAGGCCTCCCGGCGCAGCTGGTACAGCTGGTGCAGGATATTTCCCGGGAAAGTGCCCGGGAACTGATGACTGCCACGGGCTATGTGGATCTTCTGATCCCCAGAGGCGGCGCAGGACTGATCCGCAGTTGTGTGGAAAACGCCCGGGTCCCCTGCATCCAGACCGGCACCGGCATTTGCCATATCTATGTGGATCAGGCGGCGGATCAGGATATGGCGCTGGACATTATCGAAAACGCCAAGACCAGCCGTCCCTCCGTCTGCAACGCTATGGAGGTTTTGCTGGTTCATCAGGCCATCGCTGCAGAATTCCTGCCCAAACTCCATCAGCGCTTAACTGTTCGGCGGCAGGAAAATCCCGTACAACTGCGCCTGGATCCCAAAGCCGCCGCCATTATCCCCGGCGTACCGGCAGGTGCCGATGATTTTGACACTGAGTTTCTGGATTATATTCTTGCGGTCTGCGTAGTAGATGATACGGATGCCGCCATTGCGCACATTGCCGCCCACTCCACCGGACACAGCGAAGCGATCATCACCAACGACTCAACCGCCGCAGATGCCTTTACCTGCCGGGTAGACAGTGCCGCAGTCTATGTCAACTGCTCCACCCGGTTTACTGACGGCGGCGAGTTCGGTTTAGGCTGCGAAATGGGTATCTCCACCCAAAAGCTCCACGCCCGGGGCCCCATGGGACTGGAAGCACTGTGCAGCTATAAATATGTGATCCGGGGCACCGGACAGATCAGAAAGTGAGGGTTTCCCATGAAGAATACCTTTGGTTTTATCGGCACAGGCAATATGGGCGGTGCTTTGGCAAAAGCCGCAGTCAAGGGCATGGACCCGAAAGCTGTATTCCTTTCCAACCGCACCTGGGAAAAGGCAGAAACCCTGGCAGATTCTCTGGGATGCCAGGTTGCTGCGGTAGAAACCGTTGCTGCAAACTGCGGTTTTATCTTCCTAGGTGTCAAGCCCCAGCAGATGGAAGCTCTGCTTTCATCCATTGCCCCGATCCTTGCCAATCGGCAGGATTCCTTCGTGCTGGTGACCATGGCAGCCGGACTGACCATGGCCCGCATTCAGACCATGGCCGGTGGCAATTACCCCGTGATCCGGATCATGCCAAATACACCGGTGGCTGTAGGAGAAGGCATGACCTGCTACGCTGCTACTGACAATGTAGATCCGCAGGCGCTGACGCAATTCCTGGAAAATATGCGTTTTTCCGGGATTTTGGATTCTGTTGCGGAAGATCTGATCGATGTCGGCAGCGCTGTTGCCGGCTGCGGTCCTGCCTTTGCCGCTATGTTCCTGGAAGCACTGGCAGACGGCGGTGTTGCTTGCGGTCTGCCCCGGCAAAAGGCTCTGCTTTATGCCCAGCAGATGCTTCTGGGCACCGCAAAGCTGGCTCTGGAAACCAAGCAGCACCCTGCTCAGCTGAAAGATGCGGTCTGTTCCCCCGGCGGCTCTACCATTGCCGGCGTCAAAGCACTGGAAGAGGGCGGATTCCGAGCCGCAGTGATCCATGCGGTAACCAATGCCTTCCAGCGTAACCGGGGGCTTGGTCAATAAGTTTGTCAGCCGACGCATTCTGCGTCGGCTGTTCTCTTAAAAAAGTTGTTGTCAAATGTCGAAATCTTTGGTAAAATTACGGTGTTATGGAAAAGAGAAAACATTTTTATGTCAGCAATAAAAACGTGCTGACATGGCTGATGGCACTTTGCCTGGTCGGCTCGGCAGTGGCCCGCATTGTGATCGCCTGTATGAAAGGGTCAGGCGACTCATTGGAAGTGTGGAGTCAAATCGTTCTGCCAGTAGCAGCCACCTTGCTTTTCGTGCTCATCGTTCTTTTAAACGGCAAAGAGATGTTCTATAAGACCGCCATTCCCGTCTGGATGATCATTGCATACTGCGGCATCTGGATCTCCGGCAATGTGGAAAGCGGATTGATCCGCTGGCTGTTCTGGATCGTGCTGATCTTCTTCGGCGTGATCTATACGGAGATCACCAGCGGTCGCTGGGGCCGCGCTCTGTGGCTTTTGCTGCCCATCGCATTTGCTCCCCTGGCAACGATTTTGTACTACCACAAGGACGCTGTGCTGACCCAGAACTGGAATGTGCTGCTTCCTCTGATCCCGGATATTATTATGTTGGCTGGTGCCTGCCTGCTGGTATTCGTCATCCGTATCCACGCCGATGGCAAGTACCATCCCACCTGGGGTGACCGCTGCGATGGCCGGAAGATCCGCACCCTGGCGCCCATGGCCCAGATCACCGCTTACTTCCAGGTGGAGCGCAACACCTGCTCCAATCTGTTTGAAGAATCCTTTGAGATCACCCATATCGACCGCTACATCCGTCAGAAGCGCAGAGAGGGTCTGACCGACTTCGGTATCACCCATGTTTTGCTTGCCGCCTATGTCCGCGGCGTTGCCAAGTATCCCCAGCTGAACCGGTTTATCAACGGTCAGAAGGTATACTCCCGCGGTGACGACATTCAGTACTGCATGGTCATCAAGAAGGAGATGAATGTGGATTCTCCCGACACCTCCATCAAGGTGCATCTGAACCCCACCGATACCGCCGAGGATGTTTACCGCAAGCTCAACACCGCTGTGGAAAGCGTCAAGGCCACCAAGGAGCTGGACTCCAACCTGGACAGCCTGATCATGACACTGAATCTGATTCCCAGTGTGGTGCTAAAATTTGTCGTCTGGCTGCTGAAACTGTTGGATTACTTCGGAATGCTGCCCAAGTTCCTGCTGGAGCTAAGCCCCTTCCATGGCAGCCTGTTCTTTACCAGCATGGGCTCTTTGGGTATTCCCCCCATTTACCACCACCTGTATGACTTCGGCAACCTGCCTGCTTTCGGCGCTTTCGGCTGCAAGAGAAGAGCTCTGGAAGTCCAGGAGGACGGCTCTGTAGTGCAGAAGAAGTACATTGATGTAAAATTTGTCCTCGATGAGCGGATCTGTGACGGTTATTACTATGCGACCTTCTTTAAGTATTACCGTCGGCTGCTGGCCCATCCTGAGGTCCTGGACAATCCTCCGGAAGAAGTAAACCGGGATATTGACTGATCATGAAAAACCAAATGAACCATTTTCTGCCAGGGGATCACCCCTGGCAGAATCAAATTATAGTGTTGGACAGCGTCGAATCTACCAACACTTTGGCCAAGGAAATGGCGAAAAACGGCGCACCCCATGGAACCGTGGTGGTTGCTGACAGGCAAACCGCCGGCCGTGGACGGCTGGGAAGGAGCTTTCAATCTCCTGCCGGGATGGGGATCTACATGAGTGTGATCCTGCGCTATGGGTGCAAGCCGGAGGAATTGATGCATCTGACCTGTGCCTGCGGCGTCAGTATTTGCGACGCTTTGGCCCAAATCGCCGGGATTCGACCGGGGATCAAGTGGATCAATGACCTGGTAGTGGACGGAAAGAAGCTGGCAGGGATCTTGACAGAGCTTGTCATAACCGGTCGGGAAACCTGTGCAATCGTCGGAATCGGCCTGAACGTATGCCAAAATCCGATGGATTTTGACCCTGAAATTCGTGCCAAAGCCACCTCTTTATGGCAAATTTTGGATCAAAAAGTTGCACGCGAGGCGGTTTTCGACGCAATCCTGCAAAAAATTTACCAAATGGATCAGCACCTGCTGACAGGCAAAGCTGCCATCATGGAGCGCTACCGCAAAGACTGCATTACCCTGGGTAAACAGATCAGCGTTGTGCGCGGCGAGGAAGTCCGCCACGGCCAAGCCCTCAGCGTTACGGATGACGGGGCGCTTCTGGTGCGTTTTGACGACGGAAGCGAGGATGCCGTCAACTCCGGAGAAGTGAGCATCCGGGGTATGTACGGCTATGTGTAAAAGACAAAATTTTACAATTTACTTGTTGCTTTTTATTTGTGCATTGGTTATACTGTAATTGGAAAACAATATGAACAGGAGGCTGCTATTATGAAAGTATTCAGTATTATTGCAAAGATCGTGGTTGCTCTGGCTGCCATTGCCGGCATTGCATATGTTGTGGTGAACTACGGCGACAAGATCGTCGCATGGTTCAAGAAGGTTTTCGGCGATATGTGCTGCTGCAAGGAAGCCGAAGTTATTGAAGAGACTGACGAAGAAGAGCCGGCTGAAGAATCCGTCATCGAGGAAGTCGTAGAAGAAGAGATCGTTCCCGAGGAAGGCGAAGTTGTTGCCGCTGAGGGCGATTTTGAGGGCTAATATAGTCTTTCCCTACTGAAACGCGAAAAAGAGAGGCACTTTATGAGAAAATCTATTTGGCTGGTCAGCCTGGCCTTGATGATCTGCCTGAGTATCTTGCTGTGTGCATGCAGCACTGACAACACCCCATCTGACGGTGCAAACACTGCCAACACGGAAACCACCGGCAATGTTGACGGCGGTGAGAATAACTCCGGAGCAAACACTGTCAGTCAGGGACTTGAATTCACTTCCAACGGAAACGGCACCTGCTATGTTTACGGCATCGGAACCTGCACAGATACAGACATTATCATACCGCAGACATCACCAGAAGGAGATTCCGTTGTAGCCATCGGCAAGCTGGCTTTCGATAGTTGCAGAAGCATTACCAGTGTTGTTATCCCTGAGGGTGTGACTAAGATCGATGACAGTGCATTCCATTACTGTGAAGGTATTGTGAGCATCAGCTTGCCCAACAGCCTCACCAGCATTGGCGAGGCCGCCATGTCAGGCTGTAAGGCGCTGAAAAGCTTGACCATCCCCGACAGTGTTACAAGCATTGGTTCTGAAGCATTTAATTATTGTCAAAGTCTGGAAAGCATCACACTTCCCAACGGCATTAACACGATTGAAGACATCACCTTCGGAAACTGCGAAAGTCTGGAAAGCATAACGCTCCCCGACAGCGTATCGTCCATTGGCACTGCTGCCTTTTCGATATGCAAAAGTTTGAAAACGATCACCATCCCTGATAATGTGACCTTTATTGGAATTTATGCTTTTAGGGGCTGTGATAAATTGGAGAGCATCACCTTGGGAAGCAAGGTCGCGACTCTTGCAAGCGGCTCTTTTAACAACTGCCCGAGCCTTACAGCAATAACCTACCGGGGAACCACCGCCCAGTGGAACGCCATCGAGAAAGCAGCGGAATGGAACGCCAACACAGGCAATTACTCCATTCAATGCACAGACGGCAACATTGCAAAATAACCTTTTAGATTCTATAATAAATCAGCCAACCTTTCAGGTTGGCTGATTTTATTTTGGGAACCAAATTTATTGAGATGTTGCGATAAGCGGATGCAAGGCTGGCCCTCATCCGCCCCAGTGTGCGCACTGGGGCACCTTCCCCCAGGGGAAGGCTTTAAAACGCCAAATTCCAGTTCGTGACAGAAAAAGAGCGCGTTTTACAACGCGCTCTTTTTGGGTTTTTCCATTACTTGGCAGCGTTGACCAGCTCGGCGGTATCCTGAGCGATCATCAGCTCTTCGTTGGTGGGGATGACCCAAACCTGAACCTTGGAATCCGGTGCGGAGATCAGCGCCTCCTTGCCCCGGACGTTATTCTTCTCGGGATCCAGCTTGACACCCATAAACTCCAGATAGGAGCAGATGGCAGCACGGGCATCGGCGTCATTCTCGCCCACACCGGCGGTGAAGGTCAGCATGTCGATGCCGTTCAGTGCGGCAGTATAAGCGCCCACATACTTGGCAACCTCGTAGTAGAACTTGTCCAGAGCCAGCTTGCAATCCTCGTTGCCCGACTCGGCACCGGCGCACAGGTCGCGGAAGTCGGAGGAAACACCGGACAGAGCCAGCACGCCGGACTTCTTGTTCAGCATGGTCAGGCAGTCGTCCACGCTCATGCCGTACTTGTTGCAGATGAACT
>JAGBEM010000120.1 GCA_017936985.1 Oscillospiraceae bacterium | reverse complement strand
GGACTGCTGTTGGTCAAATCCGGACAGCTTCGCGCCTACATCCTTTCCGAGGAAGGTCGGGAGATCACGATTTACCGCCTGTTTGATATGGATATGTGCCTGTTTTCAGCGTCGTGCATGATGCGCTCCATTCAGTTTGAAGTGACCATCGAGGCCGAGAAAGACACCGAGCTTTGGGTCATTCCTGCGGAGATTTATAAGACCATCATGGAAGAATCCGCTCCGGTAGCAAACTACACCAATGAGCTGATGGCCACCCGGTTTTCTGATGTGATGTGGCTGATTGAGCAGATCATGTGGAAAAGCCTTGATAAGCGTGTCGCTGCATTCCTTCTGGAAGAAGCATCCATTGAAGAAACCAATGAGCTGAAGATTACCCACGAGACCATAGCCAATCATCTGGGATCTCACAGGGAAGTCATTACCCGGATGCTTCGCTATTTCCAGAGTGAGGATATGGTCAAGCTATCCCGCGGCACTGTGACTATTCTGGATGAGAAAAAACTGGAGGCTCTGCAGGATGCGTAATAGGTGCTCGGTTCTGACGGATTTGTTTCTGAGTTTTGCAAAGGTCGGCTGTTTTACCTTTGGCGGCGGCTATTCCATGATCAGCGTGATAACGGACACCTGTGTGGAGAAAAAGAAATGGATCTCCCACGATGAAATGATGAATGTGACGGTCATCGCAGAATCTACGCCGGGACCGATTGCCATCAACTACGCCACCTATGTAGGCTATAAACTGGCAGGTATGGCCGGTGCTGTCGTTGCAACACTGGGCATTGTTGTGCCTTCCTTCGTAATTATCTATCTGATTTCCAACTTCCTGGATAACTTCCTTGCATACCCTTTGGTGGCGAAGGCCTTTCTGGGAATTAAAGTAGGTGTAGGCATCCTGATCCTGGACGCCGGACTGACGATGCTCAGAAAAATGCAGAAAAGGCCGCAGCCCCGCATCATTGCAGTTTGTGGCTTTGTGGCTATGCTTCTGATCAACATTTTTTCTCTGAAGATTTCTTCCATTGCTCTTATGCTGGTTGCGGGGGCGGTCAGTCTTGGCCTGTTTCTCGCAAAGGGCGCGCCTGAAGCGAAAGGCGGTGGAACAAAGTGATTTATTGGGATCTGTTCCTTGGCTTTTTGAAAGTCGGCTGCTTCACCTTTGGCGGTGCTTACAGTGCAATCCCTCTGATCCGGGACGTTGTCCGTTCCTATGGCTGGCTTAGTGATGAAACACTTACTTATATGATTGCAGTCAGTGAGAGCACTCCCGGACCAATCATTGTTAATCTTGCAACATATGTAGGAAACAGTCAGGCAGGCTTTTGGGGTGCTGTGCTGGCGACATTGGCAGTTGTTCTGCCGTCGTTCTTTGTGATTTTGCTAATCATGGGTGTTTTGAAGAACACCCTGAAAAATAAATATGTTCAGGCGATACTTCGAGGACTGAAGCCCTGCATCATTGGCATCATCCTTGCCACAGGCATTTATATGACCCTGCATCACTGCGTATCCATGACAGCAAACACCTTTGTGGACATTTCTGCATTGTGCGTCGCGGTTGTTTTGTTCACTGCCGCTTTCCTATATAAGCGTCTACGCAGAAAAAAACTATCTCCCATTGCGCTGATCGTACTTTCGGCAATTTTGGGAATCCTGCTTTATTGAGAAAAGCCGTCCTCATTCTTTGCAGAGTGAGGACGGCTTCCTTGCGTTTATTTACTTATCCATACCGCAGGAATACGCTTTTTCAATCAATGCACGGTCATTGACAACCGCATCATAGAAGCGGAACCCTCCGGCAAAATTATAGGCTTCATACCCATAGCCTTCCAGGATCCGGGTGGCAATATAGCTGCGCAGACCGCTCTGGCAAATGACGTAAACCGGCTTGCCCGGTTCGATCTCATCCAGCCGCTCCCGCAATTCATCCACAGGAATATTGACAAAGCCTTCAATGTGCCCGCTGCTGTATTCCCATGCGGTGCGGGTATCCAGCAGGATGACACTTCCGTCCCGGGGCAGCTTGTCTGCATCATGAAGATGCCACTGCTTCAGTCCCTTGGAGATGTTGTCGATCATGAAGCCTGCCATATTCACAGGATCTTTCGCGGAGGAATACGGGGGTGCATAGGCCAGATCCAGATCTTTCAGCTGCGTTGCTTTGAGCCCTGCATGGATAGCGGTAGCCAGAACGTCGATACGCTTATCCACACCATCGTAACCTACAATCTGAGCGCCCAGCAGGCGGTATGTACCCTTCTCAAAGACCACCTTCATGGTCATCACCTTGCCGCCGGGATAGTAACCAGCATGACTCATGGGGGACAGAATGACAGTATCAACATCCAAACCTGCCTTGCGGGCGTTGGTTTCGTTGATGCCGGTGGTAGCTGCGGTCATATCGAATACCTTAATAACGGAGCTTCCCTGACTGCCCAGATAACGGCTGTCTCCGCCGCAAATATTGTCAGCAATGATACGGCCCTGCTTGTTGGCGGGACCGGCCAGAGAAATCAGGGCATCCTCGCCGGTAACGTAATGCTTCACCTGTACGGCATCGCCTGCAGCATAGATATCCGGAACAGAGGTTTCCATCCGGTCATTGACCACGATACTGCCTTTGATACCAAGCTCCAGACCGGCTTCCCTCGCCAAAGCGGTATCCGGAGTGACACCGATGGCCAGCACCACCATATCGGCATGGAGCGGGGCGTTGTCTTTCAGCAGTACATCCACGCCGCCATTTCTTTCTTCAAATCCTTCCACGGT
>JAGBEM010000119.1 GCA_017936985.1 Oscillospiraceae bacterium | reverse complement strand
TCCACCGATGAAGGTAAAGCCGTATTTCTCTGCAAGTGGGAAGCACCGGCGGCAGATCTCATCTTTGATGCCGCAAAGATCCATGACCAGAGCATCCGGGGAAACCAGCTTGGCGTTTCTTTCTAGCCAACTGGCAGATCCGTCGGGATAAATGGCAAGGAGCAAAAGATCACAGGAACCGATGCTGGCTTCGTCCAAAGCGCCGTGTACAGCACCGGCAAGCTGGGCAAAGCGGAAAATATCTTCGTCGGTATCTGCGGCGAGAACGGTATGACCTGCCTTGGCGTAGGCGCGTGCCATAGAGCCGCCGATCAGACCCAGTCCCAGAATACCAACGGTCATTGGATCGCCTCCCGGATCTTGCGGACCTGCTGGTTAAGCGCGTCAAACTGAACTGGTGTCAAAGATTGTGCGCCGTCGCACAGAGCGCAGGCAGGATTGTTGTGGACTTCCACCATGATACCGTCCGCACCGGCAGCGGTGGCAGCGGCAGCCATGGGGGGTACCAATTTCGCTTTACCGGTGGCATGGCTGGGATCCACGATCACCGGCAGATGGGTCAGATCATGGAGCACAGAAACCGCGGAAAGATCCAGCGTATTCCGGGTGTAAGTCTCAAAGGTGCGGATACCGCGCTCACAGAGGATCACATTTTCGTTACCCTCGCTCATGATATATTCTGCGCTCATCAAAAGCTCCTGCAAGGTATTGGCAAGACCGCGCTTCAGAAGAATAGGCTTGCTGGTTTTGCCCAGCTCCTGCAGCAGGTCGAAATTCTGCATATTCCGGGCGCCGACTTGGATAATGTCTACGTTCTCAAAAAGATCCAGAGCGCGGATGTTCATGATTTCCGTGATGATGGGAAGACCGGTGGCCTCTTTTGCTTTCAGCAGCAGCTGAATGCCCTTGTCTTTCATGCCCTGGAAAGCGTAAGGAGAGGTGCGGGGCTTAAATGCGCCGCCCCGGAGAATGTCAGCACCGGCAGCCTTGACAGCAGTTGCAACTTTAATGATCTGCTCTTCAGATTCCACGGAGCAAGGACCGGCGATCATGGCAAAGTGGCCGCCACCGATCTTCACATTACCCACTTCTACGACCGTATCCTTGGGATGGAATTTTCGGTTCGCCTGCTTGAAAGGTTCGGATACCCGCTTGACCGTTTCCACGATCTCCAGACTGCTCAGCAGCTCCATATCCACTCGGCTGGTATCGCCGATCAGACCCAGAATGGTGACCTCCTGTCCTTCAGAAACATGGACATCCAGATTCATATGCTTTAACCAGGCGACCAGATGGGCGGTTTGGTCGGCGGTCGTGCCGTGCTTCAAGATAGCGATCATAACAAACAACTCCTAAATAAAAAATGTGCCGCACAGAAGCGATTTCTGTGCGGCACTTCAATACTTCTACAGGCCGGATAAAATGTTGCAGCACAAATCGCTATTACTTTTTGTAGATAAAAAAGTAATAGTAGCTAAAGTAGAACTGTGCAGCAAACATTGTATGGGTCATAAAGGACCTCCATATCCAACAGCTACGGACATTGTACCACGGTACGTGGAATAATGCAAGAGAAAAAAAGACAAATCCCAATAAAAAATTCGGCAGCCACGGGGATTGTGGCTGCCGAAAAATCAGATAACAGTAAAACTCTGGGTGGTGACGTGCTGACCGTTAAAATAGATCTCTACAGTGTAGCTGCCGGCAGTGGAAGGCATGTTAGGAATGGTCAGTTTACCAAAGCCCTTGTACCACATGTTTGTCCAGGCGCTGCTTACCGTGTTGGTGCTGATCACATTTCCGGCGCTGTCGCGGATCAGGAAGAGGGTGATGATCTTGTCGGCGGAAGTGTTATACTCATGCTCCAATTCAATGGCGAAAGAGGCACTTTCACCAATGGTAAATTCGGTGGTATAATCCTTTTTCTTCAGATCCTTCTTGACCCAGTTTTCTTTTTCCGGTGTGCGGCACATGGAGAATTTGATGTGCTCAGCGGAAATGTCATATCCGGAAAAAGCAGAAGCGGCAGGGGCGGTGTGGCTCAATGTACCACCAAAAATGGTGTTGCCGTTGGCCGCCTGAACGGTGAAGGTGTAGGTGGCACCAGGAATCATCGGTGCGATCTCGACATGGGTCTGTGTGCACTGAATGACCTGCTGTTCGGCAATGCCGCTGACGCTGTACAGCACCAGCCAGCCGCCCTCAGGAGCGGTACCCTCGTAGTTCCAGCTCAGCTTCAGTCTGGTAGGATCTGCGCTGTCTGCAGCCATGTCTTTGATGGTGATGGAGTTGGCAGAGACAAAGGCCCGATTACCCAAAGTCATTCCGGCTGCGCATACTTCCACAGTATATGCACTGGAAACATCCAGATCTTCAAACACAGCAGTGGTTTCGGTTACAGTAATGGTTTTGTCATAACCGGCATCGTTGTAACAACGCACAGTCCAACTGTCTACCGTTTCGCCCTCCGGTACATTCCATGTAGCCGTCAGGGCTTTGTTGGAGAAACCAAGAAGCTTCAGATCTTCCGCATAGATCAGCTTGGTCGCGGTAAATTCCAGCGTGTCTGTGCCGACAATATAAAGCGGTGTGGTGGGTTCCAGATGGAAGGTATAGTGCTTTCCAACGGTCAAACCTGTAATGGTAACGATCCGTCCTGCAAAGGTGACGGACTTTTCTTCTTCACCCTCGGCGAAATAGGATACCTTCCACTCACCGGGTTCCGGACCCTGGACTGTAAAGTTCAAAATGGCGGAGCCGCTTTCCGTGCCGGTAACAGCAGAGAAATTAACGATCGTGGTTTGCTCCTGGGTGATATGGACTCCGCTGGTTGCACCGATCAGTTCGTGGAATCCGTAGATCTCCACCTGGACTTTATACCGGGTATCCGGGCTCAGTCCGGTAAACACGGCAGTTCCGTCTGTGACGACCTGACGCTTGGTATTTCCGTAGGAATCTGTGCAGACAACGCTGAGAAGCTCGTCTGCAATATCTGTGGTCAGCTGGACTGTCAGCCTGTCTTCATAGCCGGACAGCGCAATGCTCTCAATGGTCTGCTGATAGTAATACTTATAGAATACGTATCCACCCAAAAACAGTGCGCCGGCAATTATGAAGCAGATCAGCGCAGCGATCAGTCCGTTGCCGCGGCGAGGGCGTTCTTCTTCCTCGGCATATTCTTCTTCGTATTCTTCGTCGTCTGCAGCTTCCTCGGTTGCTTCCGGTTCGGTTTCTTCCTGTTCCAAATCAGCAGGAACTTCTTCAGGGGCAGCTTCTGCGGCCTGGTCATCGGTTTCAGGCGCTTCTTCTGTTGCTTCCGGCTCGTCATCCGCAGGGAGCACGATCCGGGGCGGGATCGGAACATCAATAGGCGCAGGCGCCACTACAGGCTCCGGTGTTTCATGGGCGATCAGTTCATCTGCCTGGGCGAGCATCTGGGAGACCTCCGGGGTGATCTCTTCACCCTGGGAAGGTACTTCTTCGCTGGCTTGTGCAGAAGACTCTTCGACCTCTGCTTCTTCCGCAGCAATAGCCTCCGCCGGTTCTTCCGGAGTTACCTCGTCAGATTCCTCAGTAGGCTCTGCTTCTT
>JAGBEM010000118.1 GCA_017936985.1 Oscillospiraceae bacterium | reverse complement strand
AGGAGAATATTGATCTGGATGCTGCTGCTGCCAGAGTTCTGGCGCGGATGGCAGACGGCGGTATGCGTGATGCGCTGAGCCTGCTGGATCAGTGCGCTTCGGCGACAGTCGGAGAGCTGAGTGCTGAGCGTGTTTATGCCTGTTTGGGTATTGCCGGTGAGCAAAAGGCCGGCGAGCTGATGGGCTATGTGGCGGCCCACGATGCCGGAAAGGCGTTGGAGCTTTTCAATCAGCTGTATGCTGATGGTAAGGATGTGGGCGCACTGCTGGACGAACTTGCGTGCCTGGCAAGAGATTTGTTAATTTTGAAAACTGCGCCGGACAGCGGTATTTCCATGCTTTCCGGTGTGGCATCGGATAAGCAGGCGGCGAAGCTGGCTCAGAGCTTTTCCGGCGGAGAATTGCTGCGGATCATGGAATTGCTGGAAGATACTATGGCCGGCTTTACCAGAAACGCCAGCCGGAGAATGGATGCCGAGCTTTGTATCTTAAGTATGTGCCAGCCGAAGCTGCAGCTGGATGCCCAGGCACTGAATGCCCGGCTGACCCGGTTGGAGGAGCGGCTGGACAGCGGCGACTTTACCGCACCGGTGAAAGTGACTGCTGCCCCTGTGGAAGAGGAATTGCCGCCGCTGCCGGATGATATGGATGCGCCGCCTCTGATCGAAGAGATCCCGGCTCTCAGAGTTGAATCCCAGCCGATGCCTGCGGCGTTTTGGACAGAACTTGTAGCGGCTGTCCGCCAGGAGCTGAAGCCCCCGGTATCCGGATTCTTTATTACGACACCCAATGCACCCATCCAAGGTGTTCTGTCAGGAAACCAGGTGATCTTAAAATGCGCCAATGCATTTACCCTGGAAATGATCAGCAAGCCGGAAATTCTGGCACTGGTAGGAAGAAAGGCTTCTTCTATTTTGGGTCATCCGGTGACTGCAGCAGCGGTGGACAAGACCGCCAAGCCCGAAAATAATGCCCAGATGGAGCGTCTCATGCGCTTTGGTCGGGAACACAGCGATATAATCAACATCAAGGAATAAGGAGAATTACGATGGCTAAGAACAATTTCCGGGGTATGCCCGGCGGTATGAATCAGGCTGCTATGATGAAGCAGGCGCAGAAGATGCAGCAGGAGCTGATCCGTATGCAGCAGGAGCAGGAGACCAAGACCTATACCGCCAGCGCAGGCGGCGGCATGGTCAGCGCTACTGTTAATGGCAAGCACGAAGTGGTGGACATGAAGATCAATCCGGAGGCTGTAGATCCCGATGATGTGGAAATGCTGCAGGATATGGTCATGGCTGCAGTCAACGAAGCTATGCGCACAGCCGATACCGATGCGGCCAACAATATGTCTCGCTTAACCGGCGGTCTGAATTTGGGTGGTATGTTCTGATGCAGTACTTTCCTGCGGCTTTGCAAGAGCTGGCAGATCAGTTTGCTCGGCTGCCGGGAATCGGTGGCAAGACTGCCCAGCGCCTTGCGTTTTATGTACTGAGCCTTCCTCAAGAGGAAGCGCAGCAGTTTGCCGATGCCATTGTGGCAGCTAAGCAAGCTGTGCATACCTGCCCTGTGTGCCAGAATTTGACGGACCGGGAAATCTGCCCCATCTGCAATGATGATATGCGTGACACAGGTGTCATCTGCGTGGTGGCTGAACCCCGGGATGTGATCGCTATGGAGCGCAGCCGGGAGTTTAACGGCGTGTACCATGTGCTGCACGGCGTGATCTCCCCTCTGAATCATGTGACCCAGGATGACATCAAGATCCGGGAGCTTTTGATGCGTGTTGGCTCTGGAGAGGTCAGAGAGGTCATTATGGCCACGAATCCCGACACTGAGGGCGAAGCCACGGCCATGTACATTTCCCGGCTCCTGCGGCCTATGGAGGTCAAGGTGACCCGGCTTGCTTACGGCGTGCCTGTGGGCGGTCAGTTGGAGTTTACGGATGAGGTGACCATTTCCCGGGCCCTGGAGGGAAGACAAGAGATTTGATAAAAAAGACACCCAAACGGGTGTCTTTTTCTTATTTGGCAATGAACATCTGAGTCCAGTAGTTGCCGCCGGATACGAAGCCTACACCGATGTGGGTGTATCTGGCATTGAGGATATTTGCCCGGTGACCGGAGGAGTTCATCCATCCGTTGACCACAGCCTGGGGTGTTGCATAGCCTTTGGCGATGTTCTCGCCGGCACTGCGGAAAGAAATACCGAAATTGCGGATCATCTGGAAAGGGGTGCCGTATACGGGGCTGTTGTGGGCGAAGTAACGGTTATCCTTCATATCCTGGGATTTGATCCGGGCAACGCGGCCCAGCTGCCAGTCATAGGTGAGTGTGTTCAGCCCGTTTTGGGTGCGGATCTCGTTGACCAGACGGATAACTTCCTGCTCAAAGGCGGTCACGCCGGAATCTACCGTGGGGATGTTGATCTTGTCGCCGGGATAGATCAGATCAAAGTTCTTGATTTGGGGATTTGCACTTTTGATTTCCCTTAAACCGACTTGGTATTGATTGGCGATCTTCCAAAGACTATCGCCGGGAACGACGGTATGTGTCAAATCTGCTGCGAACACGCCGGTGAACAGCATGGGAACGATCATAACGGCACTCAGTGCCAATGTAAACAGCTTTTTCATGTTGATGCAACCTCCTTGTTCATATTCTCGCGCGAGTATGGGGAGATTGTAACCGACTTGTAACCATTTATCAAGCTGTAAATACTGGTAAGCGGTGCATCTGTGATCTATCTTTTGTTTTTCCTAAAAAAGCGACCTTGCATTTTCCTATATATAAGGCTATAATAAAAGCAGTATATCATGGAGAGGGTTATATGGCGAACTATAATCGGGATTGGGACGCCCTGGGAAGGAATATTCAGGAGGTCGTTGACCGGGCGGTGAATTCCAAAGATTTTCAAAAACTGGACCGGACGATCCGACAAATTGTGGACCGTGCGACTACAATGGGTGGCGAAGCGATCTGCAGAACTGCGCAAGGAACCGCCAATACAAATCAAACTGTGTACAGTGTACCTAGAAAACTATATGGCGGTATATTTGGAAAAAGTGCTCTGAGTGTTTTTAAACTGGTCGCGGGCATCCCCATTTCATTGTTTGCTGTTCTGGGAGTCATCGGTGGTACGATTTCCGGAGATCCGGTGTCGGAATCTCTTCCTGCCATGATCTTTTTGCTTCTTGTGTTAGCAGGCGGTGCTTGCTTGATCTTAAGCGGAGCTGATATGTTAGGATTGGTCAACCGCTATAAGATCTACCGGAGGATCCTGGGGCAGAATACCCACTGCAAATTGGAAGCCCTGGCGCGCAGTGTATTCAAAACAGAGAGATTTGTCCGAAGAGATGTACGGCGGATGATCACAAAGGGATTCTTTTTGGAAGGTCATCTGGACAAAGAGGAAACTTGTCTGATCACTAGCGACGAAACCTACCGATATTATGAGCAGAGCAGAATACAAATGGAACAGCAGCGGCAGAATGCTGCTGTGCAGCAGAAAGTACCCGATCCGCAGGAATCCCAACTGCAGAGCATTCTGAGTCGGGGCAACGCCTTTATTGCACAAATCAGAAAATGCAATGATGATATTCCAGGTGAGGAAATATCTGCAAAGATCGACCGCATGGAATTGATCGTCCGGCGTATTTTCGATCGGGCGAAAAGCCATCCCGAGATCGTACAGGATCTGAAAAAGCTGATGGACTACTACTTGCCAATGACGGTAAAACTGCTGGAAGCTTATGCAGATATGGATGCACAGCCTGTACAGGGTGAAACGATCCGGGCTTCCAAGCAGGAGATAGATGCCACGCTGGATACACTGAATCAGGCCTTTGAGAAGCTACTGGATTCCATATATGAGGATACAGCTCTGGATGTTTCCAGTGATATTTCTGTTTTGAATACGCTGCTGGCACAGGAGGGCCTGACCCAGAGCGATTTTGTTCAGCCATAATTAGGAATAGTTACATTGCAAGAATAGGAGAATGAATATGAATACAGAATGGAATCCTATGGAGAATGCAGCACCGGTCTTGACATTGGAGCCACAGAATGAAGCAGTTATCCCAGCGGCTTCCGCCAATACGGATCAGCAGCTTACAGAGCCTGAACTGACGGCAGAGGAAAAACAGATGGTTGCGGATTTCGCGGCCAGGATCGATGTGGAGAATACAGCGCAGATCCTGCAGTATGGCGCAGCTACGCAGAAAAAGATGGCAGATTTTTCTGATGCTGCCCTTGATAATGTCCGCACCCAGGATTTAGGTGAGGTTGGTGACTTGATCGTTGGTGTGGTCGCAGAGCTGAAAGATATGGAAGTGGAAGAAAAGAAAGGGTTCTTTGCGTTTTTCCGCAGACAGGTCAATAAGTTGGAGGTGCTGAAAAGCCGTTATGCGGAAGCTGAGGTCAATGTAGAGAAGATCAGTGATTCTCTCCAACGGCACCAGGTTCGTCTGCTTAAGGATTCTGCGGTGCTTGACAAGATGTATGAGCAGAATTTGGCATATTTTAAGGAATTGTCCATGTATATT
>JAGBEM010000117.1 GCA_017936985.1 Oscillospiraceae bacterium | reverse complement strand
CTTTCTACCTTGGACAGCTGGGATAAATACGCTTTCCTGCCCAACGGTCTTATGTATGTAAAGCTGACCTGTCCTCCCGACCATTTGGACTCTATCATGAACGGCACCATCCCCACCAATCTGGATACCTGTAATCTGGGTACCGGTGCGACCTACTTCTTCCGTGCAGCCAAGCTGTGTAAGCAGGCTGGTATCGACAGACCAAGCTACGAGAAGCGCGCCTTTGGTCTGTGCGACTTCTTTGTGCGGGCACAGCAGGAAAGCGGCGAGTTTGCGAAGGTTTACTTCATGGATGGCTCTATCGACTCTCCCCACGGCAGTGTGGCATCCTTTGTGATCCCTCCCCTGTTTGACGCTTATGAGCTCAGTGGCGACAAGAAGTATCTTGATTCCGCGCTGAAGGGTCTGGAATTCTACCTGGGCGAATTTGCAAAGGGCGGCTGCACCACAGCCGGCGCACTGGACTCTAACTGTATTGACAAGGAATCCGGCGCTCCCATGATCCGGGCAACCCTGAAAGCTTACGAAATCACCCAGGATCAGAAGTATCTGGATGCCGCAGTGGAGCTGGGCTACTACCTGGCAACCTGGCAGTGGCACTACAGCATCGACTTCCCTGCTGATTCCCTGTTGGGTCAGCACAATGTGGACACCTATGGTTCTACGTCTGTTTCCGCTGCCCACAACGCACTGGATCACTATGGCATTTACTACATTCCCGAGTATCTGAAGCTGGCTGAGCTGACCGGAAATGACATCTGGCGTCAGCGCGCAAGAGCTCTGTGGTACAACGGCATTCAGATGATCTCCGATGGTACGCTGGTGGTCCGGGGTCGCGTGCGTCCTGCCGGTTCTCAGGACGAATCCTTCCGGCATACCCGTTGGTGCCGCACTGACAACGTGATGTATACTCCTTGCGAGTGGTGTACTGTATGGCAGGGTACTTTCCGCCATGTTGTACAGCAGGAGCTGAAAGACTGGAGCGTCCTTCGCTAAACCAAAAAGCCGCCGATTTCGGCGGCTTTTTCATATTAAAACACCTCGCTTAGCCAGCGAGGTGTTTTTCGTAAAGATTATCTCTGCACGCGGCCGGAAGCATTGCCCTTTGCCAGGGACTCGACTTCTTCCACAGTGACCAGGTTGAAATCATGGGAAATGGTGTGCTTCAGGCAGGAAGCTGCGACTGCAAAATTAATGGATTTCTGGGGATCCATCTGCATCAGCTGGCTGTAGATCAAGCCGCCGCCAAAGCTGTCGCCGCCGCCGACGCGGTCAACGATATGAATTCGGTAGCTGGGAGAGAAATAAGCCTGTCCGTTCTGGTACAGCATAGCAGCCCAGTCGTTATCGTCAGCAGAAATGCTGCTGCGCAGGGTGATCGCAACGCTGCTGCAGCCAAAGCGATCGTGGATCTGCTGAGCAACGGAGATATAACCTTCGTGATTCAGCTTACCAGCATGAATATCGGTATTAGCTGCTTCGATACCGAAAACATCCTTAGCATCCTCTTCATTAGCAATGCAGACATCTACATAAGGCATCAGCTGACTCATGACTTCGCAGGCCTTCTCGCGTGTCCACAGCTTATTACGGTAGTTCAGGTCGCAGGAAATGGTAACGCCGCGAGCCTTTGCTGCCTTACATGCTTCCAGGCAGATCTGAGGAAGATTGCCGCCCAGCGCAGGAGTAATGCCGGTCCAGTGGAACCAGTCAGCACCGTCGAAAATGGCATCCCAGTCAAAGTCACTGGGCTCAGCCAGAGCGATAGCGGAGTAAGCGCGGTCATAGATAACCTTGGAAGGACGCTGGGAGGCACCCTTCTCCACATAATAAGCACCCAGACGGTCGCCGCCGCGAACCATGTTCTTGGTGTCAACGCCGAAGTGGCGCAGAGCATTGACTGCACACTGACCAATAGCGTGGGCAGGTACCTTGGAAACAAAAGCTGCATCCATACCATAGTTTGCCAGAGAAACGGCTACATTGGCTTCGCCGCCGGCGTAGCTGGCCTCAAACTTGTCGGCCTGAACAAAACGCAGGGAGTTTTCGGGGTTTAAACGGAGCATGATCTCGCCAAAGGTAATGATTCTTTTCATATTGACCTCCTGTTTATACTGCGGCGTTGGCCATCAGTTCTTTGGCCAGTGCCGTAATTTTATCGAATTCGCCATTCTTGATCCATTCTTTATTGACCAGGTTGCCACCGACACCGGCACCAACGCAGCCAGCCTTCAAAAATTCAGAAACATTCTTCTCGCTGACACCGCCTACAGCCAGCAGTCGGACATGATTAATGGGTCCGCAGACTGCCTTGATGTAGGATGCGCCCAGACCGGAGGTGGGAAACACCTTGACGAAGTCAGCGCCATATTCATGAGCTGTGAGGATCTCAGTCGGTGTCATGGCTCCGGGCATGGAAACCATACCGGCTGCAACGGTGGCTTTTATGACAGCCTCATTGGTGTCCGGCGACACTACAAACTTTGCACCGGCATTTTTTGCCAGTTCCAAAGTCTCCAGAGAAGTCACCGTACCGGCGCCAAAGATCATCTTGTCTCCCATGGTCTGCACCAGCTGAGCGATGGTATCAGATGTGCGGTTATAGGCTTCCGGCTTGCTTTGATCAAAGGTAACCTCCATCATTTCCACACCGCCGGCATACAGCGCTTTAGCCAAATTGACACAGTCCTCACCGTAGACGCCTCTGACAATAGCAACAATTTTCTTATCCAGAACTTTCTGAATGATCTGCTCTCTCATAGAAATCCTCCTTGGTTTCTGCACATTTTTACGCCTACCATTGTAATCCTTTCTGTATCTGTTGTCAATGGACCACATTGCAAAAAACAGCTTTTATGTAAGAAAAAAACCAACAACATTACTTTTTTACATAAATAATATCACTTAAAATTAATTAATGGTGTATTTTTTGATATCCATTGCTGTTTTCTTACATTGAATGACGAATCAAGTTATTTTATACTTATTATAGGAAAATAATAACAGGAGGTTAGGTCTTATGGCTATGTTTTCCGAGGTACTAAACGACATATATCTTTTGAAGATCCCCTTTGGTCCTGTATGGACCGGCGTCATTCTCGTAAGAGGTGAAAAGAACATCCTCATCGACTCCGGCGCCACGGACAATGATGTCGACCAATACATCATACCGGCACTTAACGGACTTGGTCTGGAGCTCAGCAGCATTGACTATCTAGTCAATACGCATTCCCATGGCGATCACATTGGCGGCAATTACCGTTTGCGCCAGATGGGTACGTTTCAGGTGGCTGCATTCGAGACTACGGCAGCAAAAATTGCTGACCCTGTTCCCTATGCCATCCAGACCCGCACCAAGTTCCCGGAACACTCCCCTGCCCCTCAGTGTTTTTTAAAGGGGATCCCGGTCGACATGGTTCTCAAGGATGGAGACATTCTGGCAGACCGCCTGCAGGTCATTCACACCCCCGGTCATGACAATGATTGCGTTTGCTGGTACGATCTGCACACCAAAACCATCATCACCGGCGACAGCCTTCAGGCCAACGGAACCATCTGCCAAGGCGTAGGCTTCTACAAAAGTCTTTCTGATTATCAGTGGACTCTGGAGCGCCTGGGTAAGATGGATATCGAGAATATCCTGTGCGGCCATGACTACGAGGGCATCGGTTATCTGATCTGCGGAAAAGACGAAGTGTACAAAACCCTCGGTATCTGCAACGACTTTGTAACACAATACCACAGCTTTATCCGTACGCTGTGGAACGACGGCTGTAAAGATCCTGTTGAGATCGCACAGCACCTGATCCAGGAAAAGGGCTGCGGCATGCCGGAACGGCTGTTTATGGCACTTTATACCGTTACCGAACACATCAAACAATTTTAATGCGAAAGAGGTAATTATCATGAGCAAGAATGTACTCGTCACCGGTTCCTCCAACGGAATTGGCGCAGCAACCGCCATCGCCTTTGCACAAAAAGGCTGGAATGTAGGTATCACCTACTGCAAAAATCCCGAAGGCGCACAGAAGATCCAGCAGGAATGCCTGCGCTATGGCGTAGACGCCCGGATCTACAGAGCGGATTTCCAGTACCGCGAAGACTGCGAGCGTCTGATGAAAGAATATCTGGTTGACTTTAAGACCATCGATGTACTTATTAACAATGCCGGCGGCGCTCTG